>NZ_QKTE01000020.1:0-71855 GCF_003234735.1 Curtobacterium sp. MCLR17_040
CCCCCCGTTCCCCCCGAGCAGCCCGCTCCCGCCGTTCCCTCCGGAGCTCCCTCGCCCTGGTGGCGGCCTTCGCCGTCGCGGTGAGCGGCCTGACCTTCGGCACGGTGCTCGCGGAGCAGACGACGACCCAGTCGGCCTCGGCCGCGGTCGCGTCGGACTTCGACCCGGGCAACATCATCAGCGACGCGAACTTCTACAACGGCTCGGCGATGAACGCCGCCGCCGTGCAGTCGTTCCTGACGAGCGTCGCGCCGAACTGCCGGAAGTCGTCGAGCGGACCCGCCTGCCTGAAGGACTTCTCGCAGAAGATGAGCTCGATCGGTGCCGTCTCCGGCCGGTGCGCGGCCATCGCTGGTGGCACCAAGTCGGCCGCGACGATGATCGCCCAGGTCGGTGCCGCGTGCGGCATCAGCCAGAAGGTGCTCCTCGTGCTCCTGCAGAAGGAGCAGGGCATCGTCACGACGTCTTCGCCGACGTCCTACATGTACCTGCACGCCACCGGCTTCGCGTGCCCGGACACCGCCCCGTGCGACCCGGCGTACTTCGGCTTCGGCCAGCAGGTCTACGCAGCGGCCCTGCAGTTCAAGCGGTACCAGGCGTCGCCGACCTCGTGGGCGTACCAGGCGGGCCGGACGAACTCGATCCTGCTCAACCCGAACGCGGCCTGCGGTCGGAAGTCCGTCTACATCCAGAACCAGGCCACCGCGAGCCTGTACATCTACACCCCGTACACCCCGAACGCCGCGGCCATGTCGAACCTCTACGGTTCCGGTGACAGCTGCTCCGCCTACGGCAACCGCAACTTCTGGCGCATGTACACCGACTGGTTCGGTGCTGCGGCCGGCGGCGGCAACCCCTACGGCGACGTCGACTCCGTGACCGCGACCTCCACCTCGTCGATCACGGTCACCGGCTGGGCGGCCGACCCGGACACCACCAACGCCCTGCGCGTCGCGTTCTACGTCGACGGCGCCGGCGCGAAGACCGTCACGGCGGACACGACCCGGAGCGACCTCGCCGGCACCCTCGGCGCGAACAACACCCGGCACGGGTTCTCGGCCGAACTGACCGGGCTGAGCCTCGGCAAGCACTCCGTCTGCAGCTACGCCATCAACCAGGGTCGCGGGGCGAACACCCTGCTCGGCTGCTACACCCGCACCATCACGAGCGCGGCACCCAAGGGCGTCCTCGACTCGGTGACCGGTGGCGTCGGCACGATCTCGGCCACCGGCTGGGTCCTCGACCCCGACTCGTCCAAGCCCGGCTCGTGGAAGATCCTCGTCGACGGCGTGAGCAAGGCCACCGGCACGGCGGACAAGACCCGCACCGACGTGGCGAAGGTCTACCCGGGCGTCGGCAGCACCCTCGGCTTCTCGAAGACGATCGGCGGCATCAGCGCGGGCACGCGCGCCGTGACGCTGTACGTGATGGACAAGCCCGGTACGAAGTACGTGAAGGTCGCGTCGAAGTCGGTCGTCGTGGACGCCCCGACCACCGGCAAGACCGGCAAGACCGGTGCCGTGCGCGGCTCGTACGACTCCGTCACCGGCGGCGTCGGCACGGCCACCGTGCGGGGCTGGGCGATCGACCCGGACGTGTGGGACCCGGTCAAGTACAAGATCCACGTCGACGGCGTGAGCACGAACAGCGGGGTCGCGGACGCCACCCGCACCGACGTCGAGGCGACGCACCCGACGTGGGGCTCCGACGTCGGTCTGACGCTCCGGCTCACCGGCCTGAAGGCGGGCAAGCACACCGTGCGCGTCTACTTCCAGGACCTGCAGGGCGGCAAGTACGTCAGCTTCGGCACCAAGTCCGTGACCGTGACCGCCGCGTCGACCGCCGAACCCGACGCGTCGGGGACGACCGGCAAGACGGGCAAGACCGGTTCGCTCAAGGGTGCGTTCGAGTCCGTGGTCGGTGGCGTGAACAGCGCCACGGTGCGCGGCTGGGCGATCGACCCCGACGTCTGGGACCCCGTCGCCTACAAGATCCACGTCGACGGTGTCGCCATCGCCCCCGGGACCGCGAACGCGAAGCGGACCGACGTCGAGGCCGTGCACCCCGCGTGGGGCTCCGACGTCGGCCTCTCGCTGAAGATCCCCGGGCTGACCGCCGGCACGCACACCGTGCGCGTGTACTTCCGGGAGCTGCCGAGCGGCACGTACAAGAGCTTCGGCACGAAGAGCGTGACGGTCACCGACCCGCCGACCACCGGCAAGACGGGCAAGACCGGCTCGGTCAAGGGCCTGTACGAGTCCGTCACCGGCGGAACAGGCACCATCACCGTGGCCGGCTGGGCGATCGACCCGGACGTCTGGGACCCGGTCAAGTACAAGATCCACCTGGACGGCGTGGCCGTCTCGCCCGGAACGGTCAACGCGACCCGCACCGACGTGCAGGCCGTGCACCCGGACTGGGGTTCGGACGTCGGGCTGTCGCGGAAGCTCACCGGGGTGAAGAAGGGCACGCACACCGTGCGCGTCTACTTCCAGGACCTGCCGAGCGGCACCTACAAGAGCTTCGGTACGAAGACCGTCACCGTGCAGTAGACGGTCACCAGATGACGGACGGGAGGCCCGGTACCAGCTGGTACCGGGCCTCCCGTCCGTCGTGGGTCGCGTCGACCGCCGTCAGCGGCGCACGCGCCGCGCCATCAGGCCCACGCCGTGCAGCAGCCGGTACTCGGGGGAGCGCGTGAGGCCCTCGAAGCGGGCCGCGATCTGGTCGCGCTCCGCCTCGGCCAGGCGGCGGGCGGTGTCGTACGCGCCGACCTTCTGCTCCGACTCGACCAGGCGCGCGTTGATGTCGTGCACGCCGGCCAGGTGGACGTCGCGGTCGTGCTCGGTCTGCCGGAGCGTCTCGCGCTGGGCGGTGGCCCACCGCAGGAACGCGCCACGCTCGCCGCTCCGGCCCGAGGCGGCGGCGACGGCGGCGTCGAGCGACGGACCGACCTGCTCGGCGCGGCTGCGGAACGAGTGCCGCTCGACCACGACGGCGCGGAGCCGGGCGACCAGGGCGGTGCGCTCGTCGCGGGGCATCGCGAGCACGCGCTCGAGCGAGTCGGCGTCGTCGAACACCGGCACGTCGGACAGGCCGAGCTCGTCGAGCCCGAGCGCGCAGTCGGTGACCGGCAGCGCCCCGGACGCGAGCGACTCGTACAGGCGGGAGTTCAGGGTGCCGTACTCGGCGGCCGGCTCGATGACGTCGTCGACGACGAAACCGGCGGCGCGGTAGACCTCGGGCAGGGCGAAGTAGGACACGGCCGGGCGGAGCTCGACGCCCGCGGAGGCCTCGACGTGGTCGACGTTCGCGGCGAACCAGACGATCGGTTCGGCCGGGGCGACCTCGGCGAGGACGTCCTGCACACGGCGGCGGACGCCCCAGAAGTTGACGGTGGTCACGGCGCGGTCCGTGCGCTCGCGCGGTGCGGGGGCGTCGGTCGTGAACAGCTCGGTGTCGACGCCGATCGGCACCACCTCGACGGGGCCGGAGTACGCGGCCGCGATCGCGTCGCGGGCGATCCCCGACGACGTCCAGACCGCGTCGAACTCGTCGAGGTAGGGCAGGGCTGCCCACTTGGCGGTCCAGTTCCGCACCCACGCCACCAGGGCGGTGCCGGCGGGGACGTACCCGGGCACGAAGGACTCGATCATGCTGACCACGACGGCGGTGTCGGCGGGGAGCTCCTCGCCCCAGCGCTCGAGCGGCCACATCGCGACGCCCCAGCCCTCGGCCCGGAGCGCTCGTGCCAGCCCGAGCGCGACGAACAGGTCGCCCTTGCCCTCGGCCGGGTCGGCGGTCGACACCGCGAAGCGGATCGTGCCGCGGGGGCCCTCGGCGTGCTCGTCGGCCGCGAGGGCCGCGTAGTCCTCGCGGAGGGGAGAGGACATGGGGGTGCTCGGGATCACTGCGGTCACGCACGCCATTCTGCACGAATCCGCAGCGGCGGCAGGGAGTCGCTGGGCGCGCCTTGTAGGGTGTCATCGGCCCGCGGCACCCCGTCGGCCGACCCATCGACCCGCGCCCGGTGCGCGGCAGCTGCTGGAGGAACTCGCGTGACAGAGCGCAAGCCGGGAGTCGTGTCCGTCATCCTCGTGAACTACAAGGGCACGGACGACACCCTGACGAGCATCGCGGAACTCCGCAAGCAGGACTGGCCGCAGGACAAGCTCGAGGTGATCGTCGTCGAGAACGGTTCGGGCCCCGAGCACCTCGGGCGTCTGAAGGCCTCGAGCCTCGACTTCACCCTGATCGACGCTGGCGCGAACCTCGGGTTCACCGGGGGGTGCAACCTCGGCGTCGAGAAGTCCTCCGGCGAGGTCGTGGCGTTCCTCAACAACGACGCCCGCCCGGACACCGGTTGGGTGCGCGAGGCGATGGCCACCTTCGCCTCCGGTGCCGACATCGGCGCCGTCGCCTCGAAGGTCCTCGACTGGGAAGGCGTCAACGTCGACTTCACCGAGGCCGCGATGACCTGGTACGGCATGGGCTACAAGCCCTTCGCCGGGTCGCCGGACACCGGCCGGTGGGAGAGCGAGACCGACGTCCTGTTCGGCACCGGCGCCGCGATGTTCATCCGCGCCGAGCTCTTCGAGCAGCTCGACGGCTTCGACGACCGCTACTTCATGTTCTACGAGGACGTCGACCTCGGCTGGCGGCTCAACCTGCTCGGCTGGCGCTTCCGGTACCAGCCGAAGTCGGTCGCGTTCCACAAGCACCACGCGTCGATGAACAAGTTCGGCGACTTCCGCGAGACCTACCTGCTCGAGCGGAACGCACTGTTCACGCTCTACAAGAACCTCGGTGACGAGCAGCTCGCCGCGGCGCTGCCCGGTTCCCTGGCGCTCGCCGTCCGCCGTGCCGTGGGCCGCGGGGAGCTCGACTCCACCGAGCTCGACCTGCGCAACCCCGGCGACGACAGCGTCCCGACGATCCCGGTGCCGAAGACGAGCATGGCGGGCATCTACGGCGTCGACCAGTTCGTCGAGCAGCTGCCGTCGATGACCGAGTCCCGCCGCCAGATCCAGGCGACCCGCGTCCGGTCCGACCGTGAGCTCCTCCGCCTGTTCGGCAACCGCGACGAGCCCGCGTACCCGATCGAGAACTACCTGGCCGGCTACGACAAGATCGTGCACTCCCTCGGCGTGCTCGAGGTCGGCACCCGCCGCCGCGTCCTCATCATCACGGGCGACTCGATCGGCGCGAAGATGGCCGGTCCGGCGATCCGGGCCACCCAGATGGCCAAGCAGCTGGCGTCCGAGCACGACGTCCGCGTGGTCAGCCTGACCCGCTCGTCGCCGATCGACCCGTCGTACGAGGTCGTCACGGTCCCGCACCGCCACCCGCGCCAGATGGTCGAGCACGAGGGCTGGGCCGACGTCATCATCGTGCAGGGCCACGCGCTCCGGCTGTTCCCGGTGCTCGAGTCGACCAGCAAGATCCTGGTCGTCGACGTCTACGACCCGTTGCACCTCGAGCAGCTCGAACAGGGCCGCAGCGACGACGTCGACAAGTGGAACCGCCAGATCCTCGACGCCTCGGACACGCTGAACCACCAGCTCGAGCTCGGCGACTACTTCATCTGCGCCTCGGAGCGCCAGCGGATGTTCTGGCTCGGGCAGCTCGCCGGCTCCGGCCGCGTGAACGCCCGCACGTACTCGCGCGACGCCGACCTGCGCTCGCTCATCGGCGTCGTGCCGTTCGGCCTGTCCTCGACGCCGCCGGTCCACGACCAGCAGCGCGTCAAGGGCGTCGTGCCGGGCATCGGCAAGAACGACAAGCTCGTCGTCTGGGGCGGTGGGATCTACGACTGGTTCGACCCGATCACCCTGGTCCGCTCGATCGCCCAGCTCGCCGAGCGCCGCCCGTCGGTGAAGCTCTTCTTCATGGGCGTGCAGCACCCGAACCCCGACGTCCCCGAGATGGACATCGTCGCGAAGGTCCGCGCCGAGGCCGACGCCCTCGGTCTCACCGGGAAGCACGTGTTCTTCAACGACCAGTGGATCCCGTACGAGGAGCGCGGCGCCTACCTGCTCGAGGCCGACGCCGGCGTCTCGACGCACTACGAGCACCTCGAGACCACCTTCTCGTTCCGGACCCGCATCCTCGACTACCTGTGGGCACGGCTGCCGATCGTCACGACGGCCGGCGACTCGTTCGGTGACCTCGTCGCAGAAGAGAAGCTCGGCATCGCGGTGCACGAGCAGGACATCGACGGTCTGGCCACCGCGCTCGAGACGGCGCTCTTCGACAAGAAGGCCCGCACCGAGTTCATCGGCAACGTCGACCGCGTGCGCGAGCAGTTCACGTGGGAGAACGTCCTGGCCCCGCTCGTCGAGTTCTGCCGGAACCCGATCCGCGCTGCGGACAAGTCGGTGCGCGACACCGCGTCGTCGATCGAGCCGCACAAGATGCGCGTCCGCGTCCCGGAGCGCAAGAAGCTCTCCGGCGTCCGCTACGACCTCGGCCGTGCCGTGCACTACCTGCGCACCGAGGGCCCCCGCAGCGTCGCCGGCAAGGTGAAGCGGCGCCTGAACCGGTGACCCCGGGGGAGACCACCGCCCTCGTCATCGTCCCGACGTACGACGAGGCCGAGAACATCCGTACGATCACCGCCGCCGTGCTGGCGGCGGTGCCCGGTGCCCACCTGCTCGTCGTCGACGACGGCAGCCCGGACGGCACCGGGGACATCGTGCGGTCCCTGGCGGCCGCGGACGACCGGGTGCACCTGCTGCAGCGCTCCGGCAAGCTCGGGCTCGGCACGGCGTACGTCGCCGGGTTCCGGTGGGGTCTGGAGCGCGGGTACCCGCTGCTGGTCGAGATGGACGCCGACGGCTCGCACCCGGCCGACCGGTTGCCGGCCCTGGTCGACGCCGTGACCGCGTCCGACGACGTCCTGCTCGCCATCGGGTCCCGCTGGGTCCCCGGTGGGTCGGTGGTCGACTGGCCGCTCCGGCGCCAGGCGCTCAGCCGCGGGGCCAACACCTACGCCCGCCTGGTGCTCGGGCTCGACGTGCGGGACATCACCGCCGGCTACCGCGTGTACCGCTCGTCGGCGATCGCGCGGATGGACCTCGGGTCGGTGGACTCGAAGGGGTACTGCTTCCAGGTGGACATGACGCTGCGCGTGGATGCCCTCGGTGGCCGCATCGTCGAGGTGCCCATCCGCTTCCGCGACCGCGTGCACGGCGTCTCCAAGATGAGCCGGTCCATCGTCCTCGAGGCGATGCTCCGCGTCACCCAGTGGGGCGTGCAGCGCCGCCTCGGTCGCCGCACGCGCCCGTAGCGCGCGCGCCCGGAACGCTGGCGCGACGGCCTGGAGGCGCGGTGCGGGGCCGCCACGGGCCTCCCGTCCGGCGGTGGGTCGCGCCGCCCGCGCTACACGCGCGGCAGGTGCCGGCGCCACGAGCGGCGCCGCGCGGCGATCACGAGGACCGTCACGAAGAACATCAGCCCCGCGCCGTGCAGCAGGTAGCTCTCCGCCGTGCTGGTGACGGCGAGCAGCACGAGCACGGCGGCCGGCCACACGTACGCCACCCCGGGGAACGTCGTCGCCGTGACCCAGGCGCGCGCGAACGCGAGCAACGCGGTGATGCCGAGGATGAGCGTGCCCGCGAACCCGATCTGCAGCCAGGCGTCCACGAAGGCGTTCAGGCCCGAGGTGAACCGGACGCCGGCGGGGTCGATGAGCGTGACGTAGGGCACGACGGGCTCGGTCGGCCACGTGCCCACCCAGCCCCAGCCCTGGATCGGGTAGCGCTCCACCAGGACCCGGATCTGCGACCACAGGTCCGTCCGGGTGGCCGTGCCGCCGGCCGCCCCGATCTCGGCGAGCAGACGGTGCCGGGCGATAACCCCGACGGCGAGCGTCAGCAGGACGACCGCGCCGAGGACGCCGTTGACCACCGGTCTGGTCGCCGGTCGTGCGTGCCGGAGTGACCAGAGCGCCAGTGCGGTGACGGCGAGCGCGATCATCGCGAGCCCGGTGATGGGGGACTGCACGAGCATCAGGGCGATGACGGCGAGCGAGGTCGAGGCGATCGCGCGCCAGACCGTGACCGACCGGGTGAGGAACTCGACCACGAAGGTGACCAGGGCCATCGCGGCGATGAAGCCCATGAAGTTGCGCGTGCCGCCGATGCCCTGGATCGGGCCGCCGTACGCGATGTCGCCGCGGATGCCGAACGCCGAGAACGGGACGTCGAGGACCAGGCCGGACAGGACCTCGAGTCCGAGCGCCGTCACGAGCAGGATCCGGAAGGCGTCGCCCGAGGCCCGGATCACCTGCACCAGGTCGCGGCCGAGGGCCAGGTACAGCCCGAGGCCGATGAAGCACACGGTCTGCACCAGTCCGCGGAGCGCCACCCAGGAGTACTCGCTCCAGAGCACGCTCAACGCGCAGTACCCGACGAAGGCCAGCAGCGAGAGGGGGAGGACCCCGTGCCACTCGATCCGGTAGCGCTGGCCGAGCAGGCTCAGCCCCGCGAGCACGAACAGCGTCACGAGCACCGCCCAGGTCCCCGCCCGGCCGACGAGGGCCTCGACGGTGGGCTGGCCGAACCCGAACAGCACGATGACCGTCGCGAGCGCCTGGCTGAACCGTCCACCGGCCGAGAAGCCGATCCAGGCGGAGAGGTACCGGCGCCCGAGCACCTGTCTGCTCACCCGGCCGTCCGTCACGCGTCCATCTTGGCGCACGACCTTGTGACGAGCACACCGCATCGCGGTGTGGCTGTATCGACGATGCGCGATGACCGAACTATCCTCACCGGATGGACCTCGCGCGCAGGGTCGCCGGCGTCCCCCTCGTCGCGGTCGTCGTCGGCCTGCTCACGACCGCCCTGGCCTGGTACCGGCTCGGCCCGGTGCCGCGGAACACCGTCTGGGCCGAGGACGGTGGCGTGTTCCTGCGCGAACGGATCGCGATGGGTCCCGTCGACACCCTGCTGCACCCCTACGCCGGGTACGTGCACCTGCTGCCGCGCCTCATCGTCGACCTCGGGTACGCGCTGCCGCCTGAGCGGTACGCGCAGGTGGTGGCGCTCGCCGCGTGCGCGCTCGTCGGCGGGGCCTGCGCCCTGGTGTTCGTGCTGTCCCGCGACGTCGTCGGCCCGTGGCCGTTGCGGCTGGTGCTCGCCGCCGTCCCCGTCGTCCTGCCGCTCGCCCCGTACGAGATCAGCGGCAACGCGGCGAACCTGCACTGGTTCCTGCTCGTCCTGGTGCCGTGGGTCTTCGCGTGGCGTGCGCGGTCGTGGTGGGCGGCCGGGGCACTCGCCGTGGTCGCGGGTGCGGCCGTGCTCACCGAACCGCTCACCGCGCTGTTCGCGCCCCTGCTGCTCCTCGCCTGGACGCCCCGTGGCCGGACGCCCGGACCGGCCGGCCGGTGGACCGCGCTGCCGGTCACGCTCGTCGTGGTCGTCGCCCTGGCGGTGCAGGGCGTGACGACCCTGACGAGTCCGCGGGCCCTCGCCACGGGGTCGCCAGCGGTGCGCGACGTGCTCGCGGGGTACCTGCTGCGTCCCGTGGCGGGTGCCTGGGACCCGGACCTCGGTGCTGTGCTGACGGCGGTGGTCGAGCGCGGCTGGGCGGTGGTCGTGGTGCCCGCAGCCCTGCTGCTCGTCGTCCTGGTGGCGGCCGTCGTGGTCGGGCCGGCCCGCACCCGGTGGATGGTCACAGCCCTCGCCGTCGGCTCCGTCGCGGTGTGGTGGGTGGCCCTGCTCGCCAACGGCGGTGACGGTCTCCGCTGGTCGGCGCCGGTCGCCGCGATGGCCGCCGTGCCGCCGCAGCGCTACGCCGCGGCCGCCGGCCTGCTGCTGGTGAGCGCCGCGGTGGTCGCCGCAGCCGCGCTCGTGGACGCCGGCAGCTGGTCGCGTGCTGCCGGACGGACGGGAGGCCCTGGTCGCCTCGTCGGCGCGCTGGCCGGTTGGTGCGTGGTCACCGCCGTCGTCGCGTCGGCGGTCCTGCACGTCGCGCCGACGGACACGCGGCGGAGCGGCGGCCCGGTGTGGGCGGGGCAGCTGCCGGCGGCGGTGGCGGCGTGCGACGCGGACCCGACGCTCGAGGTCGCCCGGGTGAAGTCGAACCCGTGGTCGTCCCCGGTGTCGTGCTCGTGGCTGTCGCGCTGAGGGAGCGTGCGGGTCAGAGCGTGCCGGCCCAGCGGAACTCGCGCTTGGCGGGTGGCGTGCGCGGACCGTCGCCGGTGGACACCGGTTCCTCGCCGGTCAGCACGATGCGCGTCTTGATGGCGAGCAGGGCGAAGAGCACCCAGTTCCCCTGGTAGAGCAGGCGGGACTCGGCGACGGACTGCACGAGCAGGGCGACGACGACCACGAGCGGCAGGAGCGACACCGGGTCGAACGACCGCGGACGCAGCGCGGCGTCGTACCCGATGCGGGTCGCGCAGGCCCACGAGCGGGACAGCGTCGTGACCACGTAGATCGCGAAGAGCACCAGGCCGATGATGCCGGTCTGCATCCAGACGTCCAGGTAGGCGTCGTGGGCCTGCAGGTACGTGACGCCCTTGCGCTGCGCCAGGTCGGCGAGCGTCGGGATGCCCGGCCACCAGTACCCGATCCAGCCCCAGCCGCCCACGGGGTGCTGGTCGATCAGGCCGAGCACCTTGGCCCAGATCTCCCCGCGTCCGGTGGCGTCCGAGCCCTTGCCGAGCAGTTCGGACACCGGGCCGCGCAGCACGAACGCGGCGACGGCGACGACGACGGCACCCACGGCCAGCAGCAGGTAGCGCGGGGTGCGGCGCTCCGTCGGGACACGGCGCATCCAGACGGCGGCCAGTGCGACCACGGCGACCACGAGTGCGGCGGCGATGACCGTCGACGAGCGGGTGAGGACGAAGCCGAGCGCCGCGACGACGAGCCAGCCGATCGCCTGGTTCCGGCGGATCCGGCCCTCGGCGAACTGCACGGCGACCACGATCGCGACCAGCAGGGCCACCATCGCGAGCAGGTTGGCGTTGCCGGGCAGCCCCTGGATCCGGCCCCCGGTGAAGAGCTCGGCGCGCGAGAAGTAGAAGGCGTCGGGGACGTCGCGGTCGCCGTAGTCCGTCCAGATCGGGGCGATCGGGTGCCGGACGAACACCGCGACGGCGGCCTCGAACAGGAGCGAGAGCATGAGGACCCAGCGGAGCGCGAGGCTCAGGGCATCGGTGATCCGGCGCCACGTCAGGGTCGAGGCGATCGTGAACGCGACGGCCGCGCAGATCACCTGCACGGTCAGGCTCGAGATCGTCGCGAAGCGCCAGTGCGACCACACCAGGGTCACCAGGCACCAGCCGAGGAACGCCCAGAGTGCCCAGGGGGTGCGGACGAGCGGTGGCTTCGCCCGGACCAGGATGGTGATGCCCCACGCCGCGACGAGGGCCCAGAGGACGCCGGCCCCGACCCAGGTCAGGGTGTTCGGCACGGCGTCGCCCGCGAACAGCACGAACAGGGTCGTCGCCCCGAAGGCGAACGCCTCGCGCTCCGGTACGGTCCCGCGCGCCAGCGGCCAGGTGTTCGTCACGACGCCAGGCTACCGGCCGGTCGCCGTCCGTAGGACTCCACCGGCAGCGCCGGTAGGCTCTGGCCCATGTTCCTCGGCATCACGAACACCCCCCGCGACTACGCCTGGGGCTCGGTCACCGCGATCCCGGAGCTCCTCGGCCGCACCGTCACGGGTGCCCCGCAGGCGGAGCTCTGGCTCGGCGCCCACGCCGGCAGCCCCAGTGTCGTCGTCAACCCGGCCATGGTCGGCGGGGCCGACACCCTCCGCGACTGGATCGCCGACGAGCCGGAGACCGCACTCGGTCCGGACCGCACCGGCCTGCCCTTCCTGCTCAAGGTGCTCGCCGCTGCGGCACCGCTCTCGCTGCAGGCGCACCCGACCCCGCAGCAGGCAGAAGCGGGCTTCGCCCGCGAGGAGCGCGAGGGGATCCCGCTCGACGACCCGTCCCGCAACTACAAGGACCCGTTCCCGAAGCCCGAGCTCGTCGTCGCGCTGAGCGAGCGGTTCGAGGCGCTGAGCGGCTTCCGCCCGGTCGAGGAGACCCTGGCCGAGGTCCGCGTTCTCGACGCCGGCACCGGACGCCTCGGTCCGCTCGAAGTGCACCTGCTGCACGGGCTCGAGGACACCGTCCGCTGGCTCGAGACCGCCGACGAGTCCGCGCTCGCCGTGGTGCAGGCCGCGAGCGACCTGGCCGTCTCGCTCGACGACGACCTGCTCACCCCGAACACCGCGACCGTCCGCGACCTGGCGACCAGCTGGCCCGGCGACCCCGGCATCGTCGTCTCCCTGCTCATGCACCGGGTGACGCTCACCGCGGGGCAGGCCATGTACCTGCCCGCCGGCAACATCCACGCGTACCTCGACGGGCTCGGCATCGAGCTGATGGCGCCGTCGGACAACGTGCTGCGCGGCGGGCTCACGCCGAAGCACGTCGACGTGCCGGAGCTCCTGCGGGTGCTCGACTTCACCGCGTACCCGGCACCGGTCCTCGAGCCCGAGCGCCTCGCCCCGGGCGTCGACCGGTTCGCGCCGGACGGCGTCGGCTTCGCGCTGCTGCGGGTGGACGGCGACGGTCGCCCGGTGGGCCTGAGCACCGGCGGGGTCGCCCCGCTCGTGGGGCCGTCGATCGCGATCTGCACCGAGGGCGTCGTCACGCTCGTCGGCGCGCAGTCGGCGACCCTGCTCCGCAAGGGCGAGTCGTGCTTCATCACCCCGGACGAGGGCGACGTGACGGTCGAGGCGGACTCCTCCGACGGCATCACGTCGACCGTGTTCATCGCCACCGGCGCCTAGGGGCGCGGACCGGCTCCGGGACCGGCGCGGGGCCGCACGCCGTGGCGTGGACCCGCACACCGCCACCGGGGCGTCGCCGACGTCCGCTAGCGTGGCGACCATGAGTTGGCTGGTCACCGGCGGTGCCGGGTACATCGGGTCCCACGTCGTCCGAGCGCTGCGCTCGGCCGGCATCGACACGGTCGCGTTCGACGATCTGTCGAGCGGCTTCCGCGCGTTCGTCCCGGACGACGTGCCGTTCGTCGAAGGCACGATCCTCGACGGCGAGCTCGTCGCACGCACGCTGCGCGAGCACGAGGTCACCGGCGTGGTCCACGTCGCGGGGTTCAAGTACGCCGGCGTCTCGGTCGAGCGCCCGCTGCACACCTACGAGCAGAACGTCACCGGCATGGCGACCCTGCTGCGCGCGATGGCCGAGACCGGCGTCACCAAGGCGGTCTTCTCGTCCAGCGCGGCGGTCTACGGCACGCCGGACGTCGAGACCGTGGTCGAGTCCACCCCGAAGAACCCGGAGTCGCCGTACGGCGAGTCGAAGCTCATCGGCGAGTGGCTGCTGCGCGACATGGAGGTCGCCGCGGGCTTCACCACCACGTCGCTCCGGTACTTCAACGTCGTCGGTTCCGGGGAGCCCGACCTGTACGACGCCAGCCCGCACAACCTGTTCCCGCTGGTCTTCGACGCGCTGCTCGCCGGCCGGACCCCGCGGATCAACGGCGACGACTACGCCACCCCGGACGGCACCTGCGTCCGCGACTACGTGCACGTGGCCGACCTGGCGCACTCGCACGCGGTGGCCGCGCGGAAGCTCGAGGCGGGGGAGCCGCTCGAGCGTGCCTACAACCTCGGCAGCGGCGACGGCGTGAGCGTCCGGCAGATCATGGACGCGATGGCGTCGGGCACCGGGATCGCCTTCGACCCCGAGATCGCACCGCGGCGCCCCGGCGACCCGGCCCGCATCGTCGCGACCGGCGAAGCCGCCGCCCGTGACCTCGAGTGGGCCATGCGGCACTCCCTGGACGAGATGGTGTCGAGCGCCTGGGAGGCCCGTCGCAGCGCCTCCTGAGCGCCTGAGGACGAGTCAGTTGTCCCCCGGAAGGCCCACCCGAGCGGTGCGACACGCCCAAACGGGGGACATGACACGCTGGAGCGGTCAGTGCCTTCTATGATCCGCGACTTGACTCAGGCGAATGACACCGCTGTAATTACAGGCAACGGCCGCAAGAGTTGGGGTTCGTTGTCGAGGCGGCAGGGGTGATCAGGGTGAACGGTTCCGAGTTCCACGCCGGAGTTCCGGAGGACTGGCACGTCGATCCCGTGGCGCTCGGCGTCCCGGGTGTCCGACGTCCGGAGACCGACGACGAGGAGAACCCGCTCGCCTGGCAGGTCGACTCGCTCTGCGCGCAGACCGACCCCGAGGCGTTCTTCCCCGAGAAGGGCGGCTCCACGCGCGAGGCGAAGAAGATCTGCACCTCGTGCGAGGTCCGGGCACAGTGCCTCGAGTACGCGCTCGAGAACGACGAACGCTTCGGCATCTGGGGTGGCCTCTCCGAGCGGGAACGCCGCAAGTTGCGGAAACGGGCGTAGGAGCGTTCACGGCGCGCCAGCGCCGTGCGACTGCGCCCCTGAGGAGCCTGCGACGAAGGCGCCGGAAGGCGACCACCTCCGCCCGTCCCGCACCGCGCAGTGAGCGCATCCAAAGGTTCACGGCGCGCCGCCGTCCGCAGCCGACACCGCGCCTCCAGACCGTAGAGTGACGCCCGTCATGCAGCCCAGAGTCACCGCGATCCTCGTCGCCGCCAACGGGGCGGCCCACCTCGACCGGACCCTGGACGCGCTCGCCGCCCAGACCCGCCACCCCGAGAACCTGGTGGTCGTCGACGTCGGCACGACCGACGGATCGACCGCCGAACTGTCCTTCGGCGGGTCCGCGCAGCTCGTCCGGCTTCCAGCCGGTACCGCGTTCGGTGACGCCGTCCGCCAGGGCGAGCGCAGCGCGCCGCCCGCCGCGACCGACGAGCCGGTCGACGAGTGGCTGTGGGTCCTCGGCCACGACAACGCGCCGGCACCGACCGCGCTCGCCGACCTGCTGTCCGCCGTCGAGATCGCGCCCTCGGTCGTCGTCGCCGGTCCGAAGCTCGTCGCCGACGACGACCCCTCGCTCATCCGCGCCTTCGGGGAGAGCATGACCCGCTTCGGCCGGTCGATCGTGCTGGTGCAGGACGAGCTCGACCAGGGCCAGCACGACCGCAACACCGACGTCCTCGGTGTCGCCGCGGGCGGCATGCTCGTGCGCCGCTCCGTCTGGAACGAACTCGGCGGCTTCGACCCGGCGCTGCCGGACGTCGACGCGGCCCTCGACTTCTCGGTGCGGGTCCGCCTCGCCGGACACCGTGTCGCCCTCGTGCCGGAGGCCAAGGTCACCAGCGCCGGACCGATCGAGGAGTTCGGCCGCAAGCGCGTGTCCGAGGCGCGGCGCGTCCGGATGCACCGGCAGGCGCAGCTGCACCGCCGGATGACCTACGCGCCCGCCGCGCTGGTCTGGCTGCACTGGCTCACGCTCGTGCCGTTCGCGATCGGCCGCGCGCTCGGACACCTCGTCGCGAAGCACCCCGCCGCCGTGGTCCCCGAGCTCTCCGCCGCGTTCGCCGTCGCGTTCGGCGGCGGCACGGGGCGGGCGCGCAAGAACCTCGCCCGCACGAAGAAGCTCGGCTGGGCCGCCGTCGAACCGCTCCGTGTGAGCTGGCGTCGGGTGCACGAGCACCGCACCACCTCGCGGGACGTCGAACTCGCCCGGGCCGAGGACGCCCCGATCGCCCGGGCGTCGTTCCTGAGCGACGGCGGCATCTGGGTGGTCCTGGCCGCCGCGGTCCTCAGCGTCGTGACGCTCTACCCGCTGCTCGGGTCGCCGGCCCTGACCGGCGGGGGACTCCTGCCGCTGTCCGCGACCCCTGGGCAGCTCTGGCAGAACGTCGGGTACGGCTTCCACTCGCTCGGCACGGGCTTCACCGGCCCGTCGGACCCCTTCGCCGCGGTGCTCGCTGTGCTCGGCTCGATCGTGTTCTGGTCGCCGTCCACCGCGGTCGTGCTCGTCATGCTCGTCGCGTTCCCGCTGTCCGCACTGGGGGCCTGGTTCGCGGTCCGCAAGGTCACGACCCGCACCTGGGTGCCGGTCATCGGTGCGTCGCTCTACGCGATCGCCCCGTCGCTCGTCGGCGCGGTGACGACCGGACACCTCGGCGCCGTGATCGCGCACCTGGTGCTGCCGTGGCTGTTCGTCGCCGTGCTCGAGGCGCACCGCTCGTGGGCCTGGGCCTCGGGAGCGTCGCTCCTGTTCGCCGTCGTCGCCGCCTCGGCGCCGTCGCTGCTGCCGGTCCTGCTGGTCGGCTGGCTCGTCGCGCTCCTGGTCGGCTGGCGCCGGGCCCACCGTCGTCTGTTCATCCCGGTGCCGACCGCGGTGCTCTTCCTGCCGCTCATCTTGGCGCAGGCCGCACGCGGCAACCTGCTCGCGGTGTTCGCCGACCCGGGTGCGCCGTCCGCGACCCGGGCGCCGTCCGCGCTCCAGCTGGCCATCGGCCAGCCCTTGCCCGACTGGAGCGGCTGGCTCCCCGCGACGTCCGGACTCGCGCTGGTCGCCACGGTCCTGCCGATCGTGATGGCCGTCCTCGCGCTCCCCGTGGCCGCCGCCGCGATCGGGGCGATGCTCGGCCACCGCTGGGCGGTCGCGGGCTCGGCGCTCGTCATCGCGCTCCTCGGCTTCGCCACGGCCTTCGCCGCCACCCACGTCACGGTCACCGGTGTCGGGTCGACCACCACCATCGTCTGGCCCGGCAGCGGTCTGTCCGTGTACTGGCTCGCCCTCGTGGTCGCAGCCTGCATCGGCATCGACGTGCTGCCGAAGGCCGCTCCGGTCACCGGGCTGGTCGCGACCGTGCTCGCCGGTGTGGCCGTGGCTCCGGCCTTCGCGGCGTTCTACCTCGGCACCGCCACGATCGAGCCGACCACCGGCCGGGTGCTCAGCGCGTACGTGAACGCCGAGGCCCAGGCGAACCCGGACGTCGGCACGCTCGTGGTCGTCCCGCAGGACGACGGTTCGCTCGCCGTCACGCTCGAGCGCGGGCAGGGTTCCACCCTCGACGACCAGTCGACGCTCGACGCCACCGCACTCCGGCTGAGCGAGTCCGGCGCGCGGCTGACGACGCTCGCCGGCAACCTGGCGAGCCGCAGCGGGTACGACCCCCGGCCGGCGCTCCGCGAGCTCGGCGTGAGCTTCGTGCTCATCGACGACGCCGGTGACGACCCCGAGGCGCAGACGGTGCACGACCGGGCCGCCGGTGCGATCGGTCAGAACGCGCTCTTCACGAGCATCGGCGAGACCACGAACGGCCAGCTGTTCCACTACGAGGGCGAGGTCGACCGAACCCGCTCCGGCTCCGCGGCGACCCAGGCCACCCACGTGCTGTACCTCGTCGTGCTCGGCGTGGTCTTCGGCGCCGCAGCACTCCTCGCGGTCCCGACGGCCCCGCGCCGCCGCCGTGCCACCTCGAACGTCATCGAGGCCGAGGAACCCGCCACCACCTTCGACGAGGAGCGCGACGAATGAGCACCAACCCCTCCTCGGTCCGGCGCTGGATCGTCCGCGGCACCGCCACGGCCGTCGCCGTCGTCGTGGCCGCGGGTGCCGTCACCGCGGCACACGCCATCGGCACCGAGTCCGAACCGGGTCGACCGGCCGGGCGCACCGTCGCGCCGGTCCCCGCCGCCGCCGAGCGTGTCTGCGCCGGCAGTGCGCTGCGCCTGTCCGACGACGCCGGCAACGACGCGACGCAGGCGAGCACCGTCGGCACCGCGACCGTCGCGACCGCGACGACCGGTTCGACGGTCGAGCGGTCCTCGCTCGACTCCTCGACCACCGGCGGCAGCGACCCCCGACTCCTGACGGCCCCCGCCGGCGAGACGACGCCGCAGGTCGCGGGCAGCAGCTTCCAGAGCGTCTCGAGCGGCGACCTGGTGGGGGCGGGCGCTGCCTCGTGCGACGACCCGACCCAGTCCACGTGGCTCGTCGGCGGCTCGACGGAGACCGGTCGGACGAGCCTCGTCACGCTCTCGAACCCGACCGACGTGAACGCCACGGTCGACCTGTCGATCTTCGACGGCTCCGGGACGGTCAGCGCGCCCGGGACCACCGGCATCGTCGTCGCGCCGAACACGCAGAAGGTCGTCCCGCTGTCGGGCTTCGTGTCCGACGCCGCCTCGACGGTCGTGCACGTCACGTCGTCCGGCGGCCAGATCGTCGCGCACATGCAGGAGTCCGTCGTCCGCACCCTCACCCCGGGCGGCTACGACATCGTCTCCGGTGGGGCTGCCCCGTCCCGCTCGCAGGTCATCCCCGCCGTCGCCCTCGCCGATGCGCAGGCCGCCCAGCGCGGCGACGACACGGCCGACGCGGCGCCGATCGTCCGGCTGTTCGTCCCCGGCACCAAGTCTGCCCGCGTCACCCTCGGCATCAGCACGGCCGACGGCGGCGGCACGACCGTCAACGCCACCGCCGAGCCCGGGGTCGTCACCGACGTCGCGCTCGACGACTTCCCGGACGGCCGGTACTCGTTCACCGTCACCTCGACCGAGCCGGTCGTCACCGGTGCACGCACCACGACGCCGACCGACGGTGCCAGCAGCGGCACCGACCTCGGGTGGTTCGCCTCGGCCGAGCCGCTGGGCGACCGGACGATCACCGCCATCGCCCCCGGCGAGGGCGTGCGGCTGAACTTCGTGAACCCCACCCGCCAGGACCGCTCCGTCACGGTGCGGTCGGGCGACGAGCGGCGCACGCTGAAGATCCTGTCCGGCGCGACCGTGACGCTCCCGGTGCAGACCGCGAAGCAGCTCACGCTGACCGGGACGGAGGGCATCGTCGCGGGCGTGACCTACCGCGGGGCCGACGGCATCGCCGGGTTCCCGTTGCGTCCGGCGACCGACGTCTCCACCCCGGTCCGCGTCTACCCCTGACGCCCGGCGCGGGCCGCCCGGCTCACCAGTGCCGGTAACGGTCCGGCGCCAGGTCCCAGGGGTCCTTGCCGATCAGCTCGCCGACCGCGCGGAACACCGCGGTCTCGATGATGATGCGGCGGTCCGAGTCGTCCTTCTCGGGGCTCCGGTTCACCCGCTCGACGGGGATCCGGAAGACGGTCACGCGGCGGGTGTCGCGGTCGATCCGCCAGCGCGGCATCTCGTCCGGCAGGGTCGTGTCGCTCGGCATGTCCGCCACCTGGAACACGACGCCGGAGAGCTCCTCGGGCCAGAGACCGAGCAGGTAGTGTGCGCTGTCGCCGACGATCCGGTCGAACGCCTCGGCGCGGGTGATGATCGGCGCGAGCTCGGGCCCGGTCACGCTCGAGCGCCCACCGCGGCCGTGCCGGGAGCGCCCCCGACCGCGGTCGACCGGGGTGACGAGGCGAGGCTTCCGACGCATCCCCACATCGTACGCGGGGACGGGTGCGCGCCGGACGCTCCGCTAGGCTCCCTGTCGAGATGGACGTGCGGATCTGCAGCAAGGTGGCGTGTGCCAACAGCGCTTCGTCGACCCTGACGTACGACTACGGCGACTCCATGGTGGTCGTCGGTCCGCTGTCGACCCGGGTCGAGCCGCACGGCTACGACCTCTGCGCCCGGCACGCTGCCGCCCTGCGCGTCCCGCGCGGCTGGCAGGTGGTGCGGCGCGAGCCGCTCCCGCGCGACGCCGACTGACGGCTCGCGTCCGCGACGTGGGTGCGGGGGTCGGTCTGGAGGCCCGGGGAACGTGACCGGGATCGGCTGGTGATCCGCGCCTCCCGGCATGGAAGACTGGTGGGCATGCCCACCGAAACCCGCACCGCTGCTGCGTTCCGCGTCGCCGACCTGTCCCTCGCCGAGGCCGGCCGGCACCAGATCCGCCTCGCCGAGAACGAGATGCCGGGCCTGATGTCCCTGCGTGACGAGTTCGCCGCGTCGCAGCCGCTCGCTGGCGCGCGCATCGCCGGGTCCCTGCACATGACGGTGCAGACCGCGGTGCTCATCGAGACGCTCGTCGCCCTCGGCGCGCAGGTGCGCTGGGCCAGCTGCAACATCTTCTCCACCCAGGACGAAGCGGCGGCCGCCGTCGCCGTCGGACCCACCGGCAGCCCGGACGCCCCCGCCGGCGTCCCGGTGTTCGCGTGGAAGGGCGAGACGCTCGAGGAGTACTGGTGGTGCACCAGCCGGATCTTCGACTGGAGCGACGAGGCCGCCGCGGCGGGTGCCGACTGGACCGGACCGAACCTGATCCTCGACGATGGCGGCGACGCCACGATGCTCGTGCACACCGGCGCCGACGCCGAGGCGGCCGGTGCCGCTCCGGTCGCTGAGCCGGACGCGAGCACCGAGTGGAAGATCGTGCTCGACACCGTCGCGCGGTCGCTCGAGACGTCGTCGGACCGCTGGACCCGCATCGCGGCCGACATCCAGGGCGTCACCGAGGAGACCACCACGGGCGTCCACCGCCTGTACGAGCTGTTCCGGAACGGCGAGCTGAAGTTCCCGGCGATCAACGTGAACGACTCGGTGACGAAGTCGAAGTTCGACAACAAGTACGGCATCCGGCACTCGCTGCCCGACGGCCTGAACCGGGCCACCGACGTGCTCATCGGCGGCAAGGTCGCCTTCGTCGTCGGCTACGGCGACGTCGGCAAGGGTGCGGCCGAGGCGCTCCGCGGGCAGGGTGCCCGCGTCATCGTCAGCGAGGTCGACCCGATCTGCGCGCTGCAGGCGGCGATGGACGGCTACCAGGTCGCGCGCCTGGCGGACGTCGTCGACACCGTCGACATGGTCATCACGTGCACCGGCAACCTGGGCGTCGTCGGGGTCGACGAGATGCTCGGGCTGAAGCACCTGGCGATCGTCGCGAACGTGGGGCACTTCGACAACGAGATCGACATGGCCGGGCTCGAGGTGCTGCCCGGCGTCTCGAAGGTCGAGATCAAGCCGCAGGTGCACGAGTGGCGGCTGCCGACCGGGCGGTCGATCCTGGTGCTGTCCGAGGGCCGGCTCATGAACCTCGGCAACGCGACCGGGCACCCGTCGTTCGTGATGAGCAACTCGTTCACGAACCAGGTGCTCGCGCAGATCGAGCTGCACACCCGGCGCGAGGAGTACCCGACGGGCGTGTACGTGCTGCCGAAGCACCTGGACGAGAAGGTCGCGCGCCTGCACCTCGACGCCCTCGGGGTGCAGCTGACGTCGCTGCGTCCGGAGCAGGCGGCGTACATCGGTGTCCCGGTCGAGGGGCCCTTCAAGCCGGACCACTACCGCTACTGAGCGCGGCGGCCTGGGGCCGGCGGAACCTGGTTCCGGACACAGCACCGTGGATCTCCGCGGTGCTGTGTCCGTTTCGCAGTGTTGCGCGGGGGCAGTCAGCCCGGCGCCGCGCGTCAGCGCGGGAAGCCCGGCGGGGGCGCCGCCGCGGTCGCCCCCGCGGCGGTCAGCAGCTCGGCGCGGGCACCCAGCGCCCGGACGTCCCGACGGCGCCGCAGCACCACGACCCCGGCCAGGAAGACCTCGGGCGGGACCGGCGGCACCGGGTGCGCGAACGCGGACACCTCCGCCGCCAGGCTCTGCGCCGCCGCCTCGCGCAGTTCGGGGCGCATCAGTGCAGCCCCGCGGAAGAACGCACCGAGGCGGTTCTCCAACCGCTGCGGCAGCGCCGAGACGTCTGCGACACCGGCCCAGGCCGTCAGCTCCGGGGGCAGCAGCACCTCGGGGTCCCGCTGCTTCGGCAGGCGCTCGTGCTGCACGATCGTGCCCGCCAGCAGGTCGCCGAGGCGCCGCGGCCGACTGCCGAACAGCGCGACGAGCAGGGCGACCGAGCCGAACGTCATCCAGAGCTCGAACAGGCCGACGAGCGACCGGGTGAAGGCGTGCCGGAACCCGATCGCGCCGCCGTCGAGCCGGACGACGCGGGTGCCGGTGGCGAACCGTCCGACGCTCCGCCCCTTCGTCACGGTCTCGACCGCCGCGGGGACCAGCACGAGCACGACGACGAGCAGCACGATGTTGAGCGCAGCACCCCAGGCCGGCTCGAGTCCCCTCGGCCAGAGCCGCCAGACGCCGAACAGCGCGAGCACGAACAGGACGAGGACGCACAGGCCGTCCAGCAGCGCGGCCGCGAGCCGCAGCACGAGTCCGGCGGGTTGGACGTCGAGCGCGACGCCCTCGCCGACCACGAGCTCGTCGGCGGTCTCGTCGAGGTCGCGCGAGAACCGGGCGTCGGCGAGGTCACGCGGCGTGCGGGGCTTCGGCATGGGATCATTCTGTCGGAGATCGCGCGACCTGAGGGGGAACACGTGGACCTGGATGCCTACACCGAGGTGCACCGTGACCGGTGGCAGGAGCTCGACCGTCTGGCGCGTGCCCGGCACCGGTCCGGCGCGGACGTCGACCGGCTCGTCGCCGGCTACCAGGAGGCCGCGACCGACCTCGCCCGCATCCGGGGCGCCGCACCGCGCACAGTGACCGGCGACCGGCTCTCGCTCACGCTGTTCCGCGCCCGCCTGCGCTTCACCGGCACGCCCGTCGACCCGTTGACCGCCGTCGCCCTGTTCTTCACGCGCCAGCTGCCCGCGGCGCTCTACCGGATCCGCTGGGTGACCATCTGGGTCGCGCTCGCGACGGTGGCGATCGGGGCGATCGTCGCCGTCTGGATCACCACCACGCCGGGTGCGACGGCGACGTTCGGCAGCGAGGAGGCCCTGCGCCGGTACGCCACGCAGGACTTCGTCGACTACTACTCCGACCGTGGCCTCGGGGCCTTCACCGCGCAGGTCTGGACGAACAACGCCTACATCGCCGCGACGATGGTGGCGTTCGGCATCACCGGGGTCTTCGTGCCGTTCTCGATCATGCAGAACGCCGTCAGCCTCGGGGTCTCCGCGGCGATCATGCACTCCCAGGGGCGCCTGGCCGACTTCTTCCTCTACATCTCCCCGCACGGGCAGCTCGAGCTCTACTCGGTGTTCCTCGCGGGCGGTGCGGGGCTGATGATCTTCTGGTCGTGGGTGGCGCCGGGGCCCGGACGCACGCGCGCCCAGGCCCTCGCCGAGGACGGCCGTGCACTCATCACCATCGCGATCGGCCTGACCCTGACCCTGCTGCTGTCCGGCATCGTCGAGGGCGTGGTGACGCGGCAGGACTGGCCGTGGCCGATCAAGATCGGCATCGGCACCCTCGCCCTGGTCGCGGTGCTCGCCTACCAGTGGGTGCTCGGCGGCCGCGCGTACCGAGCGGGGGAGCGCGGCGACCTCGAGGAGTTCGAGCGCGGCTCCACCGCCCTGGTGGCCGGCTGACGTCCGTCCCGGTTCAGAGCCGGCCGGTGGCCTTCGCCCGGATGTAGGCGTCCGCGACGAGCGGCGGGACGTCCGCCGGTGCGCCGCGCACGACCTCGGCGCCGGAGCGCCGTGCGACGTCGGCCGCACCGTCCGCGTCGAGCAGGGTGCGTTCGGCGGCCGCGCGTCGGTAGACGTCGCGCTCCGCGCCGGTCGGGAGGCCCGGCACCTTTCCGCCCCGCGCCGTGCGGATCGCCGTGGTCGGGTCCACCCCGCCGCGCGTCATCCGCTGGACGGCCGGGTCCTCGATGCTCGTCACGACGACCGCGTGCCGTCGGGACAGCCGGGGGAGCACGGCGAGCAGGTCGCCCGAGGCGCCGACGGAGTCGAGGCTCGAGGCGAGGACGACCATGGCGCGCGAGGTCGTGATCGAGTCGACGAGTGCGGGCACGGATGCCCAGTCGGTCGCGGCGAGCCCGGGTTCGGCCATCGCGAGTGCCTCGCCGAAGCGCTGCACGACGTCGGTGCGGGTGGCGCCGTGCACGCGGTCGTGTGCGGTGTCGTCGAGGACCACCAGGTCGACGCGGTCACCGGCGGCTGCCGCGAGGGCACCGAGGAGCAGCGCCGACTCGATGAACGTGTCGAGTCGGGGTTCGTCGGCGACGCGGCCGGCACCCGCCCGGCCCGCGTCGACCACGACGACCACGCGTCGGTCGCGTTCCGGACGCCAGGTGCGGACGACGAGGTCCTGCCGCCGCGCGGTGGCGCGCCAGTCGATCGACCGCACGTCGTCGCCGCGCACGTAGTCGCGCAGCGAGTCGAACTCGGTGCCGTGCCCGCGGAGCTGCAGCGTGGTCTCGCCGTCGAGCTCGCGGAGCCGTGCCAACCGTGACGGCAGGTGCCGCCGGGAGCGGAACGGCGGCGTCACGACGAGTTCGCCCGGTGCTGCGACGACCCGCTGCCGTGCGGCGAGGCCCAGGGGACCGAAGGACCGCAGGGCGACCCCGGTGGTGCGGCGTCGACCACGACGGAACGGTGTGAAGCGCATCCGGGCCGTCCGTCGCTCCCCGGCGGGGACCGTCATCCGGATCCGACGGGGACGGTGGCCGGCCGACGGCTCCCACATGTCACGGACCACACCGCGGACCGTCCGGGAGCCGTCGTTGGCGAGCACGAGGGTGCCGTCCGCGGTGCTGTCGCGTCGAGCGAGCCGGGGCATCCGCCGCTCCACGCGGACCCGTCGCAGGTCGGCGGCGAGCACGACGTCGAGCGCCGCGGCGAGCAGCACCACCCCGACCCACGCCAGACCGGCCCACCCGCTGCCGAGCAGCACGGTGGGCACGAGGGCGACGGCGAGGAGCGCGACGAACCGGCCGGAGACCGCCACTAGATCGGCACCCGCACCTGCTCGAGCACCTGCTGGAGCACGCCGTCGGCGCCGACGCCCTCGAGCTCGGCGTCGGCGGCGACCCGCAGGCGGTGCCGCCAGACCGGCAGGGCCATGGCCTGCACGTGGTCCGGGGTGATCGCGTCGTAGCCGGTGAGCCAGGCCCAGGCCTTGGCGGCCGCGAGCAGTGCCGTCGCTCCGCGGGGGCTCACCCCGACGCGGACGGACGGTGCCTGCCGGGTGGCCCGGGCGAGGTCGACGATGTACGCGAGCACGTCGTCGCGGGCCCCGACGCCGCGGACGGCACGTTGCGCACGGACGACCTCGTCGACGCCGACCACCGGGGTGATGCCGGCCGACCGGACGTCGCGCGGGACGAACCCGTCCGCGTGGCGCCGGAGCACCTGCCACTCGACGTCGCGCGGCGGGATGTCGAGCGTCAGCTTCATCAGGAACCGGTCGAGCTGCGCCTCGGGCAGCGTGTACGTACCCTCGAACTCGATCGGGTTCATCGTCGCGGCGACGAAGAAGGGATCCGGCAGCGCCCGGGCGTCACCGTCGACGCTCACCTGGCGTTCCTCCATCGCCTCGAGCAGGGCCGACTGGGTCTTCGGCGGCGTGCGGTTGACCTCGTCGGCGAGCAGGACGTTCGTGAAGACGGGGCCCTCGCGGAACGGGAACGTGCCGGTCGATGCGTCGTAGACGAGCGACCCGGTGACGTCGCCGGGCATCAGGTCCGGTGTGAACTGGATGCGCTTCGTGTCGAGCGTCATCGCGGCGGCGAGGCTGCGGACGAGCAGGGTCTTCGCGACACCGGGGACGCCCTCGAGCAACACGTGCCCCTGTGCGAGGAGTCCGACGATCATGCCGGAGACCGCGCCCTCCTGGCCGACGACGGCCTTGGCGACCTCGGTGCGGACCCGGCCGAACGCGTCGCGCAGGTCGGAGCCGGCCGCGGTCGTGGGGTCGTGCTCCGGTGCGGTGTGCTCGGTGGTGGCAGGGGGCAGGTCGGTCACGGTCGTGCTCCTGGTCGGTCGGGGTCGGAGGTCGGTCGGTCACCGGAGGTCGCCCGGCGGACGGCGCGTTCGAGGTCGTCGAGCGCGGCGGTTCCGTCGACGAGCGCACGGTCGTCGTCGGTGGTCCCACCGACGAGCACGGCGCCGACACGGGTGTGCGGGATGCCGGTGGCCTGGGCCGCGGTCCGGACGACCTCGTCGACGTGTGCCGATCGGGGAAGTCCGAGCATCCGGCCGATGCGGCGGACGGCGGCGACGCGCAGGGTGTCGAGGGCGTGGGTGCGGTCACGGGTGCGGGCGTACATCCGGGCACGCCCCTCGGTGGTCTCCGCGGCACGGACGACGACGGGCAACCGCTCGACGACGAGCGGGCCGAGCCGTCGGCCCCGCCAGACGCCGGCCGCCACGGCGACGAGGGCGAGCAGTGCGAGGGCGCTCGGGACCCACGGCGGGGCGAGCTCGCCGAGGGTCGGTGCGGCGTCGGGGGTGCCGACGGCCGGGGTGTACCAGACGAGTCGCTCGTCGGCGCCGAGCAGCCCGAGGGCGAGTGCGGCGTTCCCGGCGGTGGCGATCGTGTCGTTCCGGAACGCCGAGGTCGTGCCGAGCAGTGTGACGTCGCCGCCCTGGGTCGTGCTGCGCACGAGGCCCCAGACCCGGGAGCCGCCCTCGCCGGTCGGCGCACACCGTTCGGCGGTCGCGTCCTGCACGGTGTACCCGGAGCCGGCGGTCGTCACCCGCGCCGCCGAGGCCGCCGCCAGGATCCCGCACGAGGCCGTCGAGACGGTGGCGTCACCGTCGATCTGGGCGGGCGGGTCGACCGGGAACCCGAGCAGCGCGTCGAGGCCGGCGCCGCTCGTCCCGACGACCACGACGTGCCGGGCCGTGCGGGCGATGCGTTCCGCGACGGCGGGGTCGAGCGCCCCGTCGGCGTCGTCGATGAACACCGTGCCGCCGTCGATCCCGCCGACGCCGTCGACGGTGTCGGTGACGGAGACCGCGGTGCCCCGCTGTTCGAGCACCCGGACCAGCGCGGCCGAACCACTGGCCGTCGTCGAGGTCGGGTCGAGTGCGCGCGGTGCGTCCGGGTCGGTGCCCTGGACGACGGCGGTCAGCGCGGCGAGCAGGACGCCGACCAGGACGATCGCGACCCAGAACCCGATGCGGAACCGGCGTCCCTCTGCCGGAGCCGGAGCCGGAGCCCGAGCAGGAGTCGGTCCGGCGCTCGTCCGCGTGGCGGTGTCGGTCGTCATGCCGGCACCACCGGTCCCTCGGCCCGGGCGGGCCGGGCCTGCCGGACGGTCCGCTCGGTGTCGAGCACGCGCAGGGCCGCGGCTTCGTCGGCCTCGGCACCGAGGTACCGGACCGCGTCGAAGGCGGTCGCTGCCGCGTCGAGTGCACCGGCCGACGCGGGGAACGGCACGGCGCCCCGTGCGGCGATCGTCCGCGCGGTGGCTCCGGGCACGTCGGGCACCAGGTCGCGCTCGCCGAGGCCCCTGGCGATCGCGCGGAACCCGTCGAGCACCGCTGCCGACCAGTCGGCGCGACGGACGGCGGCCTGGGCCGCTTCGAGGAGTTCCCGGGCGGAGCGCAGGTCGTCGGCGTCGAACACCCCGCCGGTGTCACCGTCACCGGCCCGCGCGCGCCGGCGGGGGAGTCCGCGGGCGACGACGACGAGCACGACGACCGCGACGAGCACCACGATCGCGATCACCAGCGCGGTGCGGGCCGCCGCGGGGGAGTCGATGCCGTCGGCGCGGAGCGACCCGAGCCAGTCGAGGAAGGAGCGCGAGGCACGGTCCCACCACGTCGGCCGGGCACCGTCGTAGGCGGACCGTTCGAGTTCGCGCTCGAGCAGGCGACGCGCTTCGTCCGGGTCGACCGCCGTCACGCGGAGCCGTTCGGCGGCGCCTGGCCCGGACCCTGCTGCCACGGCTGCTGCTGCGGCTGCTGCTGACCGGGCTGCCAGGGTTGCTGCTGCTGACCGAGCTGCCACGGCTGCTGCTGGGCCGGCTGCCACTGCTGCTGCCCCGGCCACGGCTGCTGCTGCTGCGCCTGCCACTGCTGGCCACCCCACTGCTGCTGCGGCGGCCACGGCGGGCGTGCGACGGGCTCGGACGGTGCGAACGGGTCGGTCGGCTGCCCGGAGTCCAGGTGCGATGCGATCCGCTGGTCGAGCGCCTCGGTGCGGATCCGCCGGTCGATGGCGAGGAACGTGGTGATCGAGGCGCTCAGCACGTCGGTGACGCACTGCACCGCGATCGCGAGCAGGCTCCCGACGACGATGGCGATGACGGCACCGGTGCCGGCTCCTGACGTGCCACCCGTCTGCCCGAGCGGGTCGAACGTGCCCCCGACGAGCACGGCTCCGATGGTGAGCGGGATCGACGCGATGGACGCCGCGAACCCGAACATCAGCTGCACGAGCAGCAGGATGCCGAAGGTCCGCCAGAAGGCCCCGCGGGTCAGGCGCCACGACTGGGCGGCTGCGGCGAAGACCGGCCGGCCCTCGAGCGCGATGGTCGGGACGGTGAGCACGAAGCGCGTGGCGAGCCACACGACGACGACACCGATGCCGAGCACGAACAGCACCAGCGCCAGCACGAACCACCCGGTGCCGGAGTCGGCGGCGCCCATGGCCGCGAACACCCCGAAGAACACGAGTCCGGCCAGGATCGCGAGGACCGCACCGGCCCCGATCTGCACGAGCATCCACGCGA
The DNA here is from genome assembly GCF_003234735.1 of Curtobacterium sp. MCLR17_040. NCBI lineage: Bacteria > Bacillati > Actinomycetota > Actinomycetes > Micrococcales > Microbacteriaceae > Curtobacterium > Curtobacterium sp. MCLR17_040. Next base: position 28,247 of record NZ_QKTE01000020.1, read on the forward strand.
CGACGGACCACCGGCGGCCGGCGAGCAGCGCCCACAGCCCCCGGAACGTGGCGCGACGGCCGAGGACCCGCTGCCCGGTGTCCGCGGCGACCGGCGCCACCAGGAACCCGCGACCGAGGTAGGCGAGGAACGGCAGCACGACCGAGAGCAGTGCCGTGAGCGTCAGCGTGCCAGCGACCACCGAGTCGGCACCGCTGCCGCCGTCGAGGGCCGAGAACATCCGCGACTGCAGCGCCTGCTGCCCGAAGGTGCTGGACAGCGTCGAGAGCAGGCCGAGCACACCGCTCAGCAGCACGCTCCAGAGCAGCAGCACGCGGGCGTTCCGGCGGAAGACCGTGAACGCCCCGGCCAGGATGTCCCCGAGACCGAGCGGGCGCAGCGGGATCACCGGACGCGAGCCACCGGACGGACCGCCCGGTCGCCCCGGACCCGGCCCCGGGGCGGGCTGCGGCGGCACGGAGAAGCGGGGCGGGCCTCCAGGCTGGGGTCCTGGTCCCTGCGCCGGTCCGGACGCCGGCGGCGTCGGCGCACCCTGCTGCCCACCGCCCGGTGTGTGCCAATCGGACATGACTCCAGCCCCCTCGTCGTGTCGGACCGAGCCAGCGATGCACGGTCCACCCCCATCCTGGCGGAAAACCCGGCGCGGCGGGGCCTCGGCTATCGTGTGGGGACACGTGCCGACCACGGCACCCGCACGCCACCCGGAGTCCAGATCACATGACACCGCGCATCCTCGTCGTCGACGACGACCAGGCCCTCTCCGAGATGATCGGCATCGTGCTCCGCTCCGAGGGGTACGAACCCGAGTTCAGCGCCGACGGCAACGACGCCGTCGACGCGTTCCACGCCACCAAGCCGGACCTCGTCCTGCTCGACGTCATGCTGCCCGGCATCGACGGCATCGAGGTGTGCAAGCGCATCCGTGCCGAGAGCGGCACGCCGATCATCATGCTCACGGCGAAGAGCGACACCGCCGACGTCGTCCTCGGGCTCGAGAACGGTGCCGACGACTACGTCGTGAAGCCCTTCAACCCGAAGGAACTCGTCGCGCGCATCCGGACCCGCCTGCGGCCGAGCGCGTCCGACGCCACCGTGCTGCACGTCGGCGACGTCACGGTCGACGTCGCCGGGCACGAGGTGCGCCGCGGTGACACCGTGATCGCGCTCACGCCGCTCGAGTTCGACCTGCTCCGGGCGCTCGCCGAGAAGCCGAACCAGGTGTTCACCCGCGAGATGCTGCTCGAGCAGGTCTGGGGCTACCACTACAAGGCGGACACCCGTCTGGTCAACGTGCACGTGCAGCGGCTCCGCGCGAAGATCGAGCACGACCCGGACAACCCGAAGACCGTCACCACGGTCCGCGGCGTCGGGTACCGCGCCGGAGGAGCCTGAGCACCGTGCCGCCCTCGACGCGCCCGCCGGGCTCGGCACGCTCCGGCCGGGTCGGCGGCGCCGGCCGGGCCACCGGCGCCGGTGGGTCCGGCGGTGCCGGCGGGGCCGGCAGCACCACCGTCTCGATCGGCGTCGTCGACCGCAGCCGTCGCCGGATGCGGCGCTGGCTCCGACGCGCCTGGCGTCCGATCGCCTACCTGTGGCGGCGCTCGCTCATGTTCCGCTCGGTCGCCATCACCGTGATGACGACCGGGCTCGCGGTGGGGATCATCGGCACCGCGGTCATGGTGAGCATCTCGACGAACGTCTACTCGCAGCGACGTGACCAGATCGAGTCCGAGTCCGCACGGGCCACCATCGTCGCCCAGGGGATCTTCGACGCGGCGACGGCGGCCGAGGACAACAACCAGTCCGAGCTCGAGACCCTGCAGAACGAGGCGCAGCAGGCGATCCTGTCGAACACGACGAGTCCGGGCGGCACGAGCATCGCCATCGAGCGGAGCCCGGACCAGTCCACGCCGCAGACGCTGCAGACCATCGCCAGCCAGGACTTCCCGGACGCGGTGATCACCGATGCCCTGCGCAAGGAGGTCGCGCAGAACACCGGTCGGCTCAGCCTGCAGCCCGTGGAGCTCGACGACGACGGGCGCCGGGTGCCGGGCCTCGCCGTCGGCTCCACGCTGCAGATCCCGAGCGCCGGCCAGTACGAGCTCTACCTGGTCTACGACCTCTCCGACGCGCAGCAGACCCTGGACTTCGTCTCCCAGACCCTCTCGATCGGCGGAGTGGCGCTCATGGTGCTCATCGCCCTGGTCACCTCGCTCGTCGTCCGGCTCGTCGTCGTGCCGATCCGCGGTGCCGCCGAGACGAGCCGGAAGATCGCCGCGGGGCGCCTCGACGAGCGCATCCCGGTGCGCGGCCAGGACGACCTGGCGACCCTGGCACGGAGCTTCAACGGGATGGCCGAGGCGGTCAGCCGCCAGATCACCCAGCTCGCCGAGCTCTCCCGCGTGCAGCAGCGGTTCGTCTCCGACGTGTCGCACGAGCTCCGTACCCCGCTCACCACGATCCGGCTCGCCGGCGACATGCTCTACGACTCCCGGCACGCGTTCGAACCGTCGGTCGGCCGGTCCGCCGAGCTCCTGCACGCGCAGGTGGAGCGCTTCGAGATGCTCCTCGCCGACCTGCTCGAGATCTCCCGGTACGACGCCCAGGCGGTGCAGCTCGACACCGCACCCGTCGTGCCGGCCTCCCTCGCCGCGGACATCGTCGAGGAGTTCCGCCCGCTGGCCGAGCGCGCCGGCATCGACCTGCAGCTCGCGACCCCCGGCGGCCACACCACGATGCGGCTCGACGCCAAGCGGGTCCGACGGATCCTGCGCAACCTCGTCGGCAACGCCATCGAGCACGGCGACGCGAAGCCCGTGCAGGTCGTCGTCGACAGCGACGCCCGCACCGTCGCCATCGCCGTCCGCGACCAGGGCGTCGGCATGCCGCCGGAGGACGCCGCACGGGTGTTCGACCGCTTCTGGCGGGCCGACCCGAGCCGCAAGCGCACCATCGGCGGCACCGGCCTCGGCCTCGCGATCAGCCTCGGCGACGCGAAGCTCCACGGCGGGCGCATCGACGTGTGGTCCCGACCGGGCGCGGGATCGACGTTCGTGCTCACCCTGCCCCGCAACGAGCAGGGCACCACCGCCACCTCGGCCATCCCGCTGCCCGAGCTCGACGAGTCGTACGACGGCCCCCGCGCCGTGCGAGAGGAGTCCTGATGCGCCACCGGATCCGCCACGTCCTCGCCGTCGCGCTCGCCGCGGTCAGCCTGCTCGCGGTCACCGCCTGTGCGGCCATCCCGACCGACGGTGCCGTGCGCACCGGGCAGACGATCAAGGACGAGTCGCTCTCGGGCGTCGACTTCCGGCCGGACAAGCCGATCACCGGGTCCGACCAGACGGCGATCCTCCGCGGGTTCATCGCCGCCGCCACCGGTGCCCAGGACAACTACGCGATCGCCCGGCAGTTCCTGGCCGCCGACTTCGCCCAGCGGTGGAACCCGCGGCAGGGCGTCACGATCCGGGACGGCAGCGGCACCGTCGAGCGCGCCGACGACCGCGAGCTCACCTACACGATGACGGCCAGCGCCACGGTCGACTCCGACGGGGAGTACACCCAGGCGGTCCGCCCGACCTCGTCGACGCTGACGTTCCAGTTCGTCCGCGAGGACGGCGAGTGGCGCATCGCCTACGCCCCGGACGGCATCATCCTGTCGCCGGTCAGCTTCGAGTCGGTGTTCCAGTCGCACGCCCTGTACTTCTACGACCCGACCTACCGCTTCCTGGTGCCCGACCAGCGCTGGTTCCTCGCTCGGTCCTCCACCAGCACCCGCATCGCCAGCGCCCTGCTCGCCGGCCCCGCCGACTGGCTGAAGGGCGCCGTCGTCTCGTCGTTCCCGGAGGGCACCCAGCTGTCCCTCAACGCGGTGACGATCGACAGCGGCACCGCCCTGGTCGACCTGTCGAGCGACGCCCTGCGTGCGAGCACGGTCGACAAGGTCCGGATGCGCGAACAGCTCAGCAAGTCCCTCGCCTCGGTCGCCACCATCTCGTCGGTGTCGATGACGATCGAGGGCGCGACGCTGTCGGTGCCGGACTCCGGGGGAGCGGACGCCCAGCAGAACCCCGACGTCGACCCCCGCCCCCTGGTCGACGAGGACGGCGTCGTCGGCTACGCCGCCTCGGGCACAGGCAAGGTCGCCGAGCTCGGCAGCGGCGTCGGGGCCGCGATCGCCGGCCTCGACCCGACCTCGATCGCCCTGTCGGCGTCCGGCACCACCGCCGCCGTCGGCAACCGGGACGGCGTCGTCGTCGTGCGCGGCAAGGACCGCCTGCGCGTCGACGCCCGCGAGGACCTCGTCGCCCCCGCCGTCGACGACCTCGGCTTCGTCTGGGTGGGGCAGCAGTCCGACACCCGTCACATCACCGCGTACGGCCTCGGCGGCGACCCCCACCAGGTGCGCACCACGTTGCCGCGCGGCGACCTCGTGTCGTTCCAGGTGTCCCGCGACTCCACCAGGGCCCTCGCACTCATCGAGACCGCGGACGGCCCCGGCCTGTACGTGATGGCGATCATCCGCGGGTCCGACCGGTCACCGACCTCGTTCGGCGCCCCGGTCCGGGTGCAGGCCGCCAGCGGCACCGCGGTCGACGCCACGTGGGTGAACGACACCGACGTCGCCTCGGTCGGGCAGACGCCGACCGGTCCGAACATCGTCCGCACCACCATCGGCGGCAAGTCGAGCACCCTGCCGAAGCCCGACGGGCGCGCCACCGCGATCAGCGGCGGCAGCGGCGGCGCGCTGCTGCTGCGGATGTCGAGCGGCGACGTCCTGCAGTCCACCGGGGGCGGCTGGGACTCGACGGGCGTCACCGCCGACGTGCTCGGCGTCCAGCGCTGACGCCACCGTCCTCCACACCCCGCCCTGCCTGGAGGCCCGTCCACCGTCCGGCACGCCGGCCCACCGCCGTCGTCCGGTCACCACCACAGTCGGGGGCATGCCCCCTGACGACGCCCCCACCCCGTGGCGTGACGCCCTGCTCGCCGTGCTCGGGCTCGTCCTGCCGGTCGCCTGCCTGGGCTGCGGCCGCCCGGACCGCGCGCTCTGCCCACCGTGCCGCGCGGCGCTCGACGCACGGCCCCGGCGGGTCCGGCTGGTCGCCGGCGTCCGGCTCGACGCGGCCTTCGAGTACGAGGGGCTGGTCCGCACCCTGGTGCTCGAACTCAAGCTCCGGGGCCGGGTCGACGTCGCCCGTCCGCTCGGCGTCCGCTTCGGTGTCCTCGTCCGCGCGGCGCTCGCCGCGGCCCCGGACGGCACCGTGGTGCTCCGGGTGCCGCCGTCCCGCGCGGGTGCCCGACGCCGTGGGTTCGACCCGGTGGTGCTGCTGCTCGCCCGTGGTGGTGTCCGGCACACGGGGCGCCTCGGCCGGACCCCTGCCGGACGACGGCGATCCGGACCGGGGCAGAAGGAGCGGTCGGCGGTGGAACGCGTCGCCGCGACCGTCGGGAGCCTGCGGGCGACCGGTGTCGACGGCCGCGACGTCGTGCTCGTCGACGACGTCGTGACGACGGGCGTCACGATGGCCGAGGGCGTCCGAGCGGTGCGGGCGGCGGGCGGTCGGGTGGTGCGCTGCGTCGCCGTGGCGAGCGTCGACGACTGATGCTCGGTGAACACCCGGTGGCCGCTGTGTGTCCGGTGAGTGTCCGACGGACTCGCCGCCTCCCCGTGACGCCGAGGGTGCGCCGGGTCTAGCCTCGCGACAAGGCGTTCGGGTCGCCGGACGGAGGCGACGCGCCGACACTGGATGGGAGCCGCCACATGGACGTGACGATCACGGGCCGGAACGTCGGGGTCACCGACCGTTTCCGCACCTACGTCGAACAGAAGTCCGAGAAGATCGACGTGCTCGCCGACCGCGCCCTCGCCTTCGAGGTGCGCATCAGCCGCCACCACGAGAAGTCGAGCGGCAGCCAGGGCGAGGACCGCGTGGAGCTCACGCTGATCGGACCGGGGCCGCTCGTACGGGCCGAGTCCGCGGCGTCGGACAAGTACGCCGCCTTCGACCTCGCCTTCGCGCGGATCATGGAACGCCTCCGTCGGGCGCGTGACCGCCGCAAGGTGCACCACGGCCGGCACCGCCCCACCTCGGTCGCCGAGGCCGCCGGCAGCGGGTTCGACGGCATGGGCGTCGTCCCGGCCGACGGCAAGCTCATCGAGGACGTCGCGACCGGTGCCGTCCCGGTCGTCGACCAAGAGGCCGCCGAGGACGAGAACGAGGTCTACAGCCCGGTCGTCATCCGGCACAAGGTCTTCGAGGCCGCCCCGATGACGGTCGACGACGCCCTGTACTACATGGAGCTCGTCGGGCACGACTTCTACCTGTTCCTCGACGCCGAGACCCGCCGTCCGAGTGTCGTCTACCGACGCAAGGGCTGGGACTACGGCGTGATCGGCATCGACGAGGTGCCCGCAGGCCAGGCGCCGGCCGCGGTCGACACCGACGCGGAGCGCGCAGCCGCGATCGCCTGATCCGACTCGGGGCCTCCGGTCCCGCACCGTGTGCGCGGTCCGTTCGCGGGCCGCGCACACCCGTGTCCGCGGGCAGCCGCGCCGCTCACAGCGCCGTGGGTTCGCGGGTTGCTAGCATGACTGGTCGATCGGGCGTGCAGGTCGCGCGCGACGACCTCGTAAGGAGTTCACGTGGCAAACGTGCTGGAGAAGGTCCTCCGCATCGGCGAAGGACGAACCCTCCGCCGGCTGAAGGCGTACGCCTCGGCCATCAACGACCTCGAGGACGACTTCTCGAGCCTCACCGACGAGGAACTCCACGACGAGACCAAGGAGCTGCGCGAGCGGTACGCCAACGGCGAGACCCTCGACGACCTCCTGCCCGAGGCGTTCGCCGCCGTGCGTGAAGCCGCGAAGCGGACCCTGGGCATGCGGCACTTCGACGTGCAGCTCATGGGCGGCGCGGCACTGCACCTCGGCAACATCGCCGAGATGAAGACCGGTGAGGGCAAGACCCTCGTCGCGACGACCGCCGCGTACCTCAACGCGATCCCGTCGCGCGGCGTGCACGTCATCACGGTCAACGACTACCTGGCGTCGTACCAGTCCGAGATCATGGGCCGCGTCTTCCGCGCGCTGGGCATGACCACCGGCTGCATCATCGCGAACCAGACCCCGGCCGAGCGCCGCGAGCAGTACGCCGCCGACATCACCTACGGCACGAACAATGAGTTCGGCTTCGACTACCTGCGCGACAACATGGCGTGGCAGGCGTCTGACATGGTGCAGCGCGGCCACTTCTTCGCCGTGGTGGACGAGGTCGACTCGATCCTCATCGACGAGGCCCGCACGCCGCTCATCATCTCCGGTCCGTCCTCGGGCGAGGCCAACCGCTGGTTCACCGAGTTCGCCTCGATCGCCAAGCGCCTCACCCCGGGCGAGGACTACGAGGTCGACGAGAAGAAGCGCACCGTCGGTGTCCTCGAGCCCGGCATCGAAAAGGTCGAGGACTACCTCGGCATCGAGAACCTGTACGAGTCGGCGAACACCCCGCTCATCTCGTTCCTGAACAACTCCATCAAGGCCGTCGCCCTGTTCAAGAAGGACAAGGACTACGTCGTGATGAACGGCGAGGTGCTCATCGTCGACGAGCACACCGGCCGCATCCTGATGGGCCGCCGCTACAACGAGGGCATCCACCAGGCGATCGAGGCGAAGGAAGGTGTCGAGGTCAAGGCCGAGAACCAGACCCTCGCCACCGTCACGCTGCAGAACTACTTCCGCCTCTACCAGAAGCTCTCCGGCATGACCGGTACCGCCGAGACCGAGGCGGCCGAGTTCATGTCGACCTACAAGCTCGGCGTCGTCCCCATCCCGACGAACAAGCCGATGCAGCGCATCGACCAGACCGACCTCGTCTACAAGAACGAGAAGGCGAAGTTCGAGCAGGTCGCCGAGGACATCGCGGAGCGCCACGAGAAGGGCCAGCCCGTCCTCGTCGGCACCACGAGCGTCGAGAAGTCCGAGTACCTGTCGAAGCTCCTCGCCAAGCAGGGCGTCAAGCACGAGGTCCTCAACGCGAAGAACCACGCACGTGAAGCCGCGATCGTCGCCCAGGCCGGTCGCTTCGGCGCCGTGACCGTCGCGACGAACATGGCCGGTCGTGGTACCGACATCATGCTCGGTGGCAACGCGGAGTTCCTCGCCGTGCAGGAGATGCACGCCAAGGGCCTGTCGCCGACCGAGACCCCCGACGAGTACGAGGCCGAGTGGGACGACGTGTTCGCCCGCGTCAAGGCCGAGGTCGAGGAAGAGGGCGACAAGGTCCGCGCCGTCGGCGGCCTGTACGTGCTCGGCACCGAGCGCCACGAGTCACGCCGCATCGACAACCAGCTGCGTGGTCGTTCCGGCCGCCAGGGTGACCCGGGCGAGAGCCGCTTCTACCTGTCGCTGACCGACGACCTGATGCGCCTGTTCAACTCCGGTGCCGCCGAGAGCCTGATGGGCCGCTCGAACGTGCCGGACGACCTGGCGATCGAGAACAAGCTCGTCGGCCGTGCGATCCGGTCCGCCCAGGCGCAGGTCGAGGGCCGCAACGCCGAGATCCGCAAGAACGTCCTGAAGTACGACGACGTCCTGAACCGCCAGCGCGAGGCGATCTACAGCGACCGCCGCCACATCCTCGAGGGCGACGACCTGCACGACCGCGCGCAGTCGTTCCTCAAGGCGGTCATCGACGACGTGATCGACAGCCACACCGGCGAAGGCTCCCCGGACGACTGGGACCTCGACGCCATGTGGACCGAGCTCGGCACGCTCTACCCGATCTCGATCTCCATCGACGAGGTCATCACCGAGGCCGGCTCGAAGGGCAAGGCATCGCGTGACTTCCTGGCCCGCGAGATCCTCTCCGACGCCAAGCTGGCCTACCAGCAGCGCGAGGAGCTCCTCGGCGACGAGGCGATGCGTGAGCTCGAGCGTCGCGTGGTGCTCTCGGTGATCGACCGCCGCTGGCGCGACCACCTGTACGAGATGGACTACCTCAAGGACGGCATCGGCCTCCGCGCGATGGCGCAGCGCGACCCGCTGGTCGAGTACCAGCGCGAGGGCTACGCCCTGTTCCAGACGATGATGGGGCAGATCCGCGAGGAGTCCGTGGGCTACCTCTTCAACCTCGAGGTCCAGGTGCAGTCCGACGGCGAGAACGCGGTGATCGAGGCCAAGGGTCTCGGCGAGGACGAGGTCTCCGGCCTCGAGTACTCGGCACCGTCGATCGACGGCGAGGTCGAGGTCCGCGACGAGAAGGGTCGCCTCGAGCAGGCCGCGACCGCTCGTGCGCAGCGCGCCCAGGCCGAGGCCGAAGCGGCCGCCGAGCCCGAGCAGGGCTCCGCGTTCGGCAACGCGGCCACCGCCTCCGGTCAGGCCGCGGCGAGCAACCGTGCCGAGCGTCGCCAGGCGGCCAAGAAGAACTAGCGTCCGCGCGCGAGCGAATCGTGAGCAGGAATGGTCGGGTCCCACGTCGGGACCCGACCATTCCTGCTCACCGAGCGTGACCGCCGACGGACGGGAGGCCCGGTGCCAGCTGGCACCGGGCCTCCCGTCCGTCCGCACCCCGGCTACAGGACCCCGATCGCGGTCGCCTGCCACCGTCCGTGTCGCTCTTCGAGCCGCATGGCGACCGCTCGAGCGTGACTGCGCGTGTGCACGATCACCGTCGCCTCGGCGACGCCCGCCGCGGGGCGGCAGACGAGCACGCTGCCGACCCGGAGCACCGGGCGTCCGCGTGCCCGCCGACCGGAGCCCCGGGCGTGCGCTGCCACCGCGGCGCGCTGCTGCAGGTGGCGCTGCACGTCGTCGCTGATCCAGCGGGCGATGCTGTCGACCTCCCGCGCGCCGGTGAGCACCTCCGCGACGCAGAGCCCGAGCGCCCGTGCGGTCGTCGCCGGGTCCGGGGGAGCGGTCGCCACGGCGGGCTCCGGTGCCGGTTCGACGATCCGCAGCGGCGGCGGGTGCGCCGTCGTCGTCTCGTGATCGATGCGGCGTGCCTGCTCTGCCACCCCTGCCCCTTCCGTCGTTGGAGCGAGCGTATGGGGCGTGCGACATACGAAATACACACCGGTCTACCCTGTGGAGAGGGCGACGTTCTCCACAAGGCGACGGACCTAGACTGGCTGGGTGTCGACCCTCAGTGACCTCGTCCTCGCGCAAGGCCGTTCCTCGGAAGCAGACGTGGAGTGGCTCCACCTGCTCGTGGGGGACTGGCAGCTCCTCGCCGACCTGTCCTTCGCCGACATGGTGCTCTGGGTCCCGACCGCCGAGGACGGCTCGTTCGTGGCCGTCGCCCACGCCCGGCCGAGCTCCGCGGCGACGCTGTTCTACCGGGACATCGTCGGCCAGGAGATCCGCGAGGAGTGGCGCGGCCAGGTGACCGAGAGCTTCGCCGGGTCCCGGGTCGTCGACTCCGCCGAACCGGACTGGTACGAGGACACCCCGACCCGTGTCCGCGCGATCCCGGTGCTCCGCCGCCTGAGCGCGAAGAGCGCCGAGACCACCGAGCGACCGATCGCCGTCGTCACCCGGCACTCCAACCAGGACGAGATGCGGACCCCGAGCCGTCAGGAACTCAACTTCACCGCGAGCGCGAACGACCTGTTCGGCATGATCGCCACCGGTGACTTCCCCGACCTCGGTGCACCGGCGGGCCCCCGTCGTGGTGCGCCCCGTGCCAGCGACGGCCTGCTGCGTCTCGACACCGCCGGCATCGTCACGTTCGCGAGCCCGAACGGCCTGAGCGCGTTCAACCGGATGGGCTTCGAGGGCGAGCTCGAGCGGAAGTCCCTCGCCGAGGTCACCACCGAGCTCATCGGCGCCCAGCTCGACGTCGACGAGTCCCTGCCGCTCGTCGTCACCGGCCGTGCACCGTGGCGGGCGGACATCGAGTCGAAGGGCGTCACGGTGTCGCTCCGCTCGATCCCGCTCCGCGACCACGGTGAGCGCATCGGTGCCATCGTGCTCTGCCGCGACGTGTCCGAGCTGCGGCACCAGGAGCGCGAGCTCATCACCAAGGACGCCACGATCCGCGAGATCCACCACCGCGTGAAGAACAACCTGCAGACCGTGGCGTCCCTGCTGCGGATCCAGGCGCGTCGCACGCACTCGGACGAGGCGCGGACCTCGCTGCAGAACGCCATGCGCCGCGTCGCCGCCATCGCCGTCGTGCACGACACCCTGTCGAGCGGGCTCAGCCAGACCGTGGACTTCGACGAGGTGTTCGACTCGGTGCTCAAGCTCGTCACCGAGGTCGCCGCGTCGCACAACACCACCGTGCACCCGAAGAAGACCGGCGAGTTCGGGGTGCTGCCCTCCGAGGCCGCGACGCCGCTCGCCCTCGGCCTCACCGAGCTCGTGACGAACGCCGTCGAGCACGGGCTGGACGGCCGCGACGGCGAGGTCGAGATCGTCGCCCGCCGCTTCGACGACCACCTGGAGATCGAGGTCCGCGACAACGGCGTGGGGCTCCCCGAGGGCAAGGTCGGCTCGGGCCTCGGCACGCAGATCGTCCGTACGCTCATCCAGGGCGAGCTCGGCGGCACCATCGACTGGCACACCCTGACGGGCAGCGGCACCGAGGTGACGATCACCATCCCGTTCCGCTGGCTGACCGCCCCCGCCGCCTGACGCCGCCCGGCGGTTCGAGATCGCAAAACACCGGTGTTCACCGGTCGAACACCCGCGTTCCGGTGTTCGACGCGTGAACACCGGTGTCTTGCAGGACCGCCGCCCGCACGCACGACGACGCCCGCCGCCCCCGAAGGGACGACGGGCGTCGTGGTGTCAGACGACCGGGGTCAGGACGCGCGGCGAGCGCGGGCGGCGCGACGCTTCAGCGCACGACGCTCGTCCTCGCTGAGACCACCCCAGACACCCGAGTCCTGGTTGTTCTCGAGTGCGTACTGCAGGCACATCTCGGTGACCGTGCAACGCGCACAGACCGACTTGGCCTTCTCGATCTGGTCGACGGCGGGCCCGGTGTTCCCGACGGGGAAGAAGAGCTCGGGGTCTGCGGTGAGGCAGGCAGCCTTGTCACGCCAGTCCATGTGTGGTGCTCCTTGATGTCGATGCTCGAACGGCAGGCCGGGGCCGTGGTTCGGGGGATCGGACCGCTGACCATGCATGCGGCATGGAGGGGACAACTGTGGGGAGGAGTCCGCAGGAAGCGTGTCTGACGCCCGCGAGACGCTCGGGGGAGGAGCGATGAACCACGGGAGACGCACACCACATCGTGCCGTCCAAACGACCTCCAATATCGTTCCATACTGGTAGGGCCAAATCAAGGGTTCCGATGCTGGAGGATCACTGTGCACGACGACACCCCGAACGACACCGAACCCTCCGCACCCGTCGCGCGCCGGTCGCCGGCGATGCTGGGGCTGCTCGCCGTGGTCGGCCTCGAGTTCCTCGCGCTGGTGGTCGTGACCGTCGTCCTGGTCGTCGAACTGGTCGTCGCCCCGGCCACGAGCATCGCCTCCGGCATCGCCCTCACGGTCCTCGTCGCCATCGCTGCGCTCTGGCTCGGCGCGCTGCTGAACGGCCTGTGGCAGGGCCGGGCGTGGGTGCGCTCCGGCATCATCGTCTGGCAGGTCCTGCAGGGCGCCATCGCGATCGGGGCGTTCCAGGGCGTCTTCCGCGTCGCCGCGGTCGGCTGGGTGCTGCTCGTCCCGGCCCTGCTCGGCATCACGCTGGTGCTGTCGCGGTCGGTGACGGCCGCGCTCGCGCGTCCGGCCGAGTAGACGGTCTGGTCCGCCACGCACTGGAGGCCCGGTGCCGGTTCTCGGAACCGGCACCGGGCCTCCAGTGCGTGGCCGGCCCTCAGACCAGGCCGAGCTTCTTCCGCAGGCTCGCCACGTGCCCGGTGGCCTTGACGTTGTAGAGCGGCAGCTGGACGGTGCCGTCCTCGTCGACCACGATCGTGGACCGGATCGTGCCGGTGACGATCTTGCCGTAGTTGTTCTTCTCGCCCCAGGCCGCGTAGGCCTTGTGCACGGCGAGGTCGGGGTCGCTCAGCAGCGGGAAGGTCAGCGCCTGCTCGTGCTGGAACGTCTTGAGCTTCGCCTGCTCGTCCTTCGAGACGCCGAGGACCTCGTAGCCGGCGGCCTGCAGCGAGGACATGTTGTCGCGGAAGTCGCAGGCCTCGGTGGTGCAGCCCGGGGTGGACGCCGCCGGGTAGAAGTACACGATGACCTTCTTGCCGCGGAGGGCAGCGAGGGAGTGCTCGACGCCGTCCTGGTCGGGCAGCGTGAAGTCGGGGGCGGTGTCGCCGGGGACGAGACGGTCGGTCATGGTGCTCCTGTTCGCGTCGTGCGCCCGCGAGTGGTCGTGGGCGCGCAAAACCCATGCTATTGTTGATTCCCGTTGCGGCACGGAAGCCGGAACATGCACCTCTAGCTCAATTGGCAGAGCAACTGACTCTTAATCAGTGGGTTCTCGGTTCAAGTCCGAGGGGGTGCACCGCAGGACGAACGCCCCGGCTCATCGAGTCGGGGCGTTCGTGCGTTCCCGGCAGGTTTCCACGCCGACGCGGAGACACGCCCGAGGTGTGCAGGAACCGCGAATTGCGTCCGCGGGGACGTCAGCCGGCGCGGACGTCAGCCGGCGCGGACGTCGACGATCCGCTCCTCGCCGATGACGGGTGCGAGCGAACCGGCCGACGCGGCGGCGAGGTCGGCGGTCAGGGCGCCGAGCGCCTCGTGGGGGACCCACACCTCGAAGGTCGCCGCCTGCCCGTACTCGGTCGGGCCGAGCGTCGCGTGGTGGTGCCGGACCCAGTCGCGCAGCACGTTGTCGAGCCGCCCGGCGTCGGCGTGGTCGACGTCGAAGCGCACCTGCGTCAGGGCCTCGCGACGGACGAGGACCGCCGTGTCGAGCGCCTCGGACACCGAGGTCGAGTAGGCCCGGACCAGTCCGCCGGCACCGAGCTTCACCCCGCCGAAGTACCGCGTGACGACCGCGACGACGTCGGTCAGCCCGCGGCGTCGCAGGACCTCGAGCATCGGGACGCCCGCGGTGCCGGAGGGCTCCCCGTCGTCCGAGGAACGGGCCTGGTCGCCGAGCACGCCGGTGACCATCGCCGTGCAGTTGTGCCGGGCGTCCCAGTACCGCCGGCGGACCTCGGCGATGACGCGGTCGGCGTCCTCGACCCCGGACACCGGCGCGACGGTCGTGATGAACCGCGACTTCGTGATCACGATCTCGTGCTCGACCGGTGCCGCGACGGTGGCGGGGAAGCGGCGGGGCATGCCCACGAGGGTAGCGGCGCGCGTGCCGGGCACCCGCGCTAGCATGGCGTCCACGCGCCGGACCCACAGGTCGCGCGGACACGGCTGGGGAGGAGTCCGAGATGAACACGGGTGATCTGAAGGGCGGGGCGCTCGACGCCGCCGAGCTCGCGCGCCGCCTCAACCTGCTCCTCGACTTCGAGGAGTCGCAGCGTGGCGCTCCGGTGCCGTTCTCCTCGATCGAGGAGTACGTCGCGGCGCACGGCGGGTCGCTGTCGCGGGCGAAGTGGACCTACATGCTCTCCGGCGACGGCCGCCGCAACCGCGACACCGAGCTCCTGCGCCTGCTGGCCGGGTACTTCGAGGTCGACGAACGCTTCCTGCTCGAGGACAGCGAGGTACCGGAACGGATCGGTGCCCAGCTCGCCCTCGTCCGGTCCCTGCGGTCCGCCCGCGTGAGCGGCTTCGCGGCCCGGACCTTCCCCGGTGAACTCTCACCCGACGCGCTGCGGCGCATCGCCGAGGTGCTCGAGGAGGAATCACAGCGGGGGAGCGTCGCATGACCGACGCCCTCGTCGAGGCGTTCTGGGCTCGTGGTGCCGCCGAGGGGTGGTCGGACGTCGACCAGGCCGTCGCCGCCGCCGCTGACGTCGTCGGCAAGCCGATCGTGGTGCGCGAGGAGTCGTTCCTGGCCGCCGAACCGGTGTGTGGCTTCGTGGCCACCCTCGAGCACGCGCACCTGGTGATGATCTCGCCGACGACCTCGCCGACGTTCCGCTCGTTCGTGATCGGGCACGAGCTCGGACACGTCCTGCACCGGCACCAGGAGCACGCCCCGCAGAGCGCCTACATCCGTGACGTCATCCCCGACCTGCCCGAGTACAAGGTCGAGCGTGCGCTGGCCCGGGGGATGTTCTCGAACACCTACGAGCACGAGGCCGAGGTCTTCGCCGACCGCCTGGCCACCGTGATCCGCCAGCACCGCGGCCGCCCGAGCGCCTTCCGCGGGGTCTTCGGGTGATCATCGCCGTCGTCCAGGCGGTGCTGCTCATCGTCGGGACGATCGTGCTGTTGGTCCTGCAACGCGGGCAGGACCGCACCCTGGCGTTCACGTTCCTGCTCTTCGCCGCCACCATCGTGACGAACGTCGACCCGCTGTACCGGTGGCTCGACCCGCTGCTCGGTGGGTTCAACGTCGTGACCGTCATCAGCGACTGCCTCATGGTGGCCGGCACGAGCACGCTGCTGTGGGGCGTGGCGAAGGCGGTCGGCGCGGCGCGGCCCTGGCTCCGGAACGCGGTCGTGATGTCCTTCGCCGCGGTCGTCGTGGTGGTCGTCGTCGCGTTCACCGTGCTCGACAAGCCCGCGACCACGACGACCTTCATGCTCGACGCCGGCTCGCACCCGGCTGCCACCGTCTACTCGATCGCGCAGACCGTGTACCTCGGCGTGGCCCTCGGCGCCACGGGGTTCATATGCGTGCTCCGGCTGCGCGAGGCCCGGACGACCACCGACCTGGTGGGGCTGTGGGTCCTGGTCCTCGGCGGGGTGCTCGGGGTCGTCCGCATGGTCGTGGTGGTCGTGATGGACGTCGCCCACGTCGCCGGCGACCTGGACGTCACGCACGCGCTCTCGCTGCCCTACGACATCACCACGCCGGGGGCCGTGCTGTGCGTGGCGTCCGGCATGCTCCTGCTCGTCGTCGGGCACCGGATCTCCCGCCGCCGCCGTGCCCGCCGTGTGGACGATGCGCTCCGCCGCCTGGCACCGCTGCACGAACGGATCGGCGTGGACAACGCCTACCCGCCGACCGACGACCCCGCGACCCGGCTCAGCCGCCGCATCGTCGAGATCAACGACGGCGTCCGGGGTGCACGGGCGTCCCTGACCGACGCCGAGCGTGCCGCCCTCGCCGACGCCGAGGCCGCGCTCGAGACGGCGTAGTCCCTCGACGCTGCCGGACAGGCCGTGTACAGTCTGTAGCAAGTGCTACAGATCCTGTGGCCTGCCGGGTCGGGACTCGGCCGCGTTGGGGGCGGCCGAGCACCACCCGCCCGGCATCGTCGTCGCCGACGTTCACTAGGATCGTCCCGTGCTCGTCTTCGCCGCAGTCGTCCTGTTCATCGGCGCCGTCTTCAACGTCGTCACCTGGCCGCGCTTCTTCCAGCGTGTCGCGAAGGATTCCCGTGCCCGCGACGCCGCCGGCAAGCCGACGACGTTCTACACGGTGCACCTCGTGCTCCTGCTCATCGCGCTCGCCATCGCCGTCGCGTCCGTGATCGCCGGGATCCTGCTGCTGGTCTGAGCCCGCCGGGTCGGCGCGGCCCTGGTCCGGACCACCGCCGGACGGGAGGCCCGTGGCGGCGCCGCCACGGGCCTCCCGTCCGCCCGGGCACCGTCGCGAGCCGCGCTGGCGGGCCGCTTCAGCCCTGCTTCAGCGGGGCACGGCAGGATCGACCCCATGCGTGTGCTGGTGGTCGACGACGAGGTCCGGCTCGCCGACGGCGTGCGCCGCGGCCTCGAGGCCGAGGGATGGGCGGTCGACGTCGCGAACGACGGCGTGGACGGTCTGTGGCACGCGCGTGAGTTCCGCTACGACGCGATCGTGCTCGACCTGATGATGCCCGGCCTGAGCGGCTGGGCCGTGTGCGCGCAGCTCCGCGCCGACGGCGACTGGACCCCCGTGCTCATGCTGACGGCCAAGGACGGTGAGTGGGACCAGGTCGAGGCGCTCGACGCGGGGGCCGACGACTACGTCACCAAGCCGTTCTCGCACCCGGTGCTCGTCGCACGGTTGCGGGCGCTCGTCCGACGCGGTGCCCGTGAGCGGCCGACCGTGCTGACGCTCGGCGACCTGGTGGTCGACCCTGCGGCGCGCACCGTGGCCCGCGGTGAGACCACCGTCGAGCTGACCAGCCGCGAGTTCGCCGTGCTCGAGTACCTCGCACGGCACCCGGGACAGGTCCGGTCGAAGCGCGACGTCATCGAGAACGTCTGGGACGTCGACTTCGAGGGCGACCCGAACATCGTCGAGGTGTACGTCGGACACCTCCGCCGGAAGCTCGACCGACCGTTCGGGCGTACCGCGATCGAGACGGTCCGTGGCGCCGGGTACCGCTTGGCGGCGGACGGTGGCTGAGCGGCCGAAGCCCGGTGCGAGCGGAGTCGCACCGGTCCGGCCACGGCGCGCCCGGTCGGTCCGGGCCCGCACCACCCTCGGCGCCGGGCTCGTCGTCCTCGCTGCGCTGGTGATCGGTGCCGTCGCCTTCGTCGTCGTGCTGCGGCTCGTGCTGCTCGACGGCGTGCGGACCTCGGCCGAGGCCGGTCTCGAGCAGGTGTCCTCCCGGGTCGAGGCGGACGGTGCGGCCGCGGTGACCGGCTACGAGGACGTCCTGGTGCAGGTGATCGGCGACGGCGGGGCGGTGCTCGCACACGGCGAGGACGCCGACGGGGACGCCCTCCCGACCGCCGACGAGTCCCGGTGGACGCACGACGGCGAACGCTGGCTGCTCGTGGCGGACGACGTGGACCTGCCCGGCGGCGGTGAGGCGACGCTCGTCTACGGCGCCACGCTCGACCAGGCCGACACCGCGGTCCGCACCGCCGTCGTGCTCCTCGCCGTGGGGGTGCCCGTGCTGGTGCTCCTGCTGGTCGCGGTGACCTGGGCCGTCACCGGGCGCTCGCTGCGGCCGGTGGAACGGATGCGCACCGAGGTCGAGACGATCCGGGCGGCCCGTCCGGACGCCCGGGTCCAGGTGCCGGACACCGGCGACGAGGTCGCACGGCTCGCGAGCACCATGAACGCCATGCTCGACCGCCTCGAACGGTCCGCCGAGAGCCAGCGGCGCTTCGTGTCCGACGCCTCCCACGAACTCCGCTCACCGATCGCGTCGATCCGGCAGCACGCCGAGGTCGCGGTCGCGCACCCGGAGCGGACCGAGGTGGCTGACCTCGCCGACGTCGTCCGGTCCGAGGCGGTGCGCCTGCAGGACCTGGTCACCGGACTGCTCGAGCTCTCCCGCCTCGACGAGGGCGGGATCCGCACGCGGCGCCCCGTCGACCTCGACGACCTCGCGCTCGACGCGGTGGCCCGCGCGCGGGCACGGTCGACGGACGGTGTCGCGCCCGAGCGGCACGGCGACGCCCCGGTGGTGCGGGTGGACGGCTCGGCGATCTCGGCAGCGCGGGTCCTCGGCGACGAGCGCGTGCTGGCGGGGGTGGTCCGGAACCTCGTCGACAACGCCGTCCGGCACGCGAGCACACGCGTCGCCGTCTCGCTCTCCGAGCACGACGGGTCCGCGGTGCTCACGGTCGACGACGACGGCACCGGCGTCCCCGAGGACGAGCGCGAGCGCGTCTTCGAGCGGTTCGTCCGTCTCGACGAGGCCCGCAGCCGGGACGCCGGCGGTGCGGGGCTCGGCCTCGCCATCGTCCGCGATGCCGTGCGGGCGCACGGCGGCGACACGACCGTGGTCGCGTCCCCGCTCGGTGGCGCACGGTTCGTCGTCCGCATCGCACTCGGCGGCTGAACAGGCGGCTTCAGGGCTGCTTCAGCACCCCGACGCGATGCTCGTCCACATGAACTCCCGTACCCAGCACCAGAAGCCCTCCGCCCGCCGCATCGCCGCGTTCGCCGCCCTGCCGATCGTCGCGGCGCTCGCACTCACCGGGTGCGCCAACGACGACTCCGACGACGACACCGGCTCGGCCGGCTCCGGCTCGGTCGGTTCGTCGGCGACGGACTCAACCGGCACCGGCACCGGCGCGTCATCGTCCGGCTCGGCGTCCTCCGGCTCGAACAAGGCCCTGCTCGCCGCCGTCGCGACCGCACGCGGTGAGGTCGGCTCGGGCACCGTCATGTCGGTCGAGCAGGAGCAGGGCGCCTCTGCCTACGAGGTCCTCGTCGTGACGAAGGACGGCACCGAGCACGAGGTGCACACGAACGCCGACGGCACCTCGGTCGCCGGCACCCCGCAGACCGAGGCCGCCGACGCGGACGACAAGGCCGAGCACGAGCGCTTCGTCGCCGCCGCCGACCTGAGCGTCAAGCAGGCCGTCGACGCCTTCCAGGACCTGCACGCGGGGACCGTGACCGAGCTCGGCCTCGACGACCACGTCGGCACGGTCGTCTGGGAGGGCGACGTGCTCGACTCGTCCGGCACCAAGCACAGCGTGCGCATCGACGCCGGCTCCGGTGACGTCGTCACCGACCGCGTCGACACCGACGACTGAGCCGGGCACCCGGGCACCCGGGCACCCGGGCACCCGGGCACCCGGGGCCCGGCGCCCGCGCCCTCAGGACTCCAGCGGCGGGCCGAGCACCTTCCGGATCGCCAGCGCAGCGAGCTGCTCGTCCGGGGTGTCGAGCAGCACCCGGTAGGTGTCCTGCCCGGCGAGGAACTCCACGCAGACGGCGTCCTCGTCGCACGGTCCGAGGCGCCACCCCTGCACCGCGTCCATCGGCACCACGGTGCGGGTCTCGCGCTGGTAGTCGGTCTCGGCTTCGAGACGATCCGCGAACACCCGGAGGCGTCCGTAGGCACCTCGCCAGCTGAGCTGCAGGTCGAGGGTGGGAGAAGGAGAGCGGTCCGGCACCCGCTGATGGTAGCGACGGGTGCCGGACCGCTCGTGTTCGGCGCTGGGGCCTTGCGTTCCGGGGACAAGCGGAGCGCTAGCTCCCGTCGCCGTCGCGTCGCACCGAGGCGGCGGGGTCGCGGACGCCGATCGGGTAGGGGCCGGTGACGCCCTCGCGCAGGGCGGCGATGCGCAGGATGCGGTCACGCTGCAGGAACCAGCCGACGACGAGCAGCGGGATGATGATGACGAGGGACGCGATGGTGTACGTGCCGACGGGGTAGTCGATCGCCATCAGGACGATGACCGAGGCGAGGAACGCCAGGGTCAGCCACGCCGTGACCGGCGCCCCGGGGAGCTTGAACGAGGGTTCCTTCGCGAGCCCCTGCTTGGCCCACTGGCGCAGCCGCATCTGGCACAGGATGATCGTGCCCCACGCGGTGATGATGCCGAGGCTGGCGATGTTCAGGGCGATCTCGAACGCCTGCTTCGGGACGAAGTAGTTCAGCACGACGCCCGCGACGGTGAACGCCGCGGTGAGCAGGATGCCGGCGTAGGGGACGCCGCCCTTCGACATCTTCGTGGTCCACTTCGGCGCCGAACCGTTCATGCCCATCGAGTGGAGCGCGCGTCCGGTGGAGTACAGGCCGGCGTTCAGCGACGACAGGGCGGCGGTGAGCACGACGAAGTTCATGATGCCGCCGACGATCGCGCCGACGTGCGGGTTGCCGAGCGACGAGAAGAACGTCACGAAGGGGCTCTCGCCCTCCTTGTAGGCCGTGTACGGCAGCAGCAGGGAGAGCAGGACGATCGACCCGACGTAGAAGACCGCGATGCGGAAGACGACGGAGTTGATCGCGCGCGGGATGACCTTCTCGGCGTTCTGCGTCTCACCCGATGCAGTGCCGACGAGCTCGATCGCGGCGTAGGCGAAGACGACACCCTGGATCACGATGACCGCGGGGAGCAGCCCGTTCGGGAACAGCCCGCCGTTGTCGCCCCAGATCGAGAAGCCGGTGCGCACGGCCTCGCCACCGGCCTCGACCGGGAACGCGAAGACGAGCCAGATGATCGCGACGACGAGGAACGCCACCAGTGCGGCGACCTTGATCAGGGCAAACCAGAACTCGAGCTCGCCGAACACCTTCACGGCGACCATGTTCGCCGCGAGGACGACGATCAGGGCGATCAGCGCCAGCAGCCACTGCGGCGCCGCGGTGAAGGCCGACCAGTACTGCAGGTAGATCGCGACCGCGGTGGTGTCCACGATCGAGGTCATCGCCCAGTTCAGGAAGTACATCCAGCCGGCGGCGTACGCGAACTTCTCGCCGTAGAACTCGCGGGCGTACGAGATGAACGATCCCGAGGACGGGCGGTGCAGCACCAGCTCGCCCAGGGCCCGCAGGATGAAGAAGGCGAAGATCCCGGCGACCAGGTAGGTCAGCGCGAGCGCGGGGCCCGCGGTGTGCAGGCGTGCACCGGCACCGAGGAAGAGGCCGGTGCCGATCGCGCCGCCGATCGCGATCATCTGCAGTTGCCGGGGCTTCAGACCGTGCTGGTAGCCCTCCTGCTCGTGCGAGAAGTCGTTCGCCGGCGCTCGGTTGCCACCCGTGTCGTTCTGCGCTGTCATGCGAGAGAACCTACATGCGCACCGGACCGGGGCGTCACGCAAAACCCGGTTCGGTCGAACCGCGGCGACTGAACGTCCGCACAGCCGACGGCGGCCCGAACCTGAACGACGACCGTCGTCCGTTGCTTGCATGGAGGGATGGACATCCTCCTCCGACTCCTCGTCGCGATCGGGTTCGCCCTGCTCGTCACCGCCGTCGTCGCCCTCGTCCTGCACCTGGTCCTCCGGGCGATCGCGCGCCGGGAACGCTGGGCCGGCGTGCTCTCGCGACGGACGAAGCACCCCTTCCGCACCGTGCTGCTGGTGGTCCTGCTCTGGATCGCGTTCACGTCGAGCATCCCGCGGAACCCCGACGCCTACCCGTGGCGCGACGAGGTCGCGCACGCGTTCCTGATCGTCACGCTCGCGACCGGTTGCTGGCTCGCGTGCCAGGTCGCGATCTTCCTCGAGGACCTCGGGCTGCACCGCTTCCGCATCGACGTGCCCGACAACCGGCAGGCGCGTCGCATCCGCACCCAGGTGCTCATCATCCGGCGGCTCACCGTCGCCGTGCTCGTCATCATCGCGGTCGGCGCGATCCTGCTGACCTTCGACGGGGTCGAGGCCGCGGGCGCGAGCGTGCTCGCCAGCGCCGGCCTCATCTCCGTGGTCGCGGGCCTCGCCGCGCAGTCCACGCTCGGCAACGTGTTCGCCGGCATGCAGCTGGCGTTCTCCGGGTCGATCCGGGTGGACGACGTCGTCGTGGTCGAGCAGCAGTGGGGACGGATCGAGGAGATCACGCTGACCTACGTCGTCGTGCACCTGTGGGACGACCGTCGGTTCGTGCTGCCGTCGACGTACTTCACGAGCACGCCGTTCGAGAACTGGACCCGGACCGGCAGCGAACTGCTCGGTGCCGTCGAGTTCGACCTCGACTGGCGGGTGAGCCCGGCCGACATGCGGGCGGAGCTCGACCGGATCCTCGACACCTCGACGATCTGGGACCGCCGGGTCAAGGTGCTCCAGGTCACGGACGCCGTCGGGGGACTGGTCCGGGTCCGCATCCTCGTGACGGCACCCGACGCCGGAGGCCTGTTCGACCTCCGCTGCTACGTCCGCGAGGAGATGGTCGAGTGGATCCAGCGCACCCACCCGGACGCCCTGCCGGTCCAGCGGGTGCAGCTCACCGAGCCGGGTGCGGCGGTACCGCGCCGCCGCGGACGCCCGGCAGAGGGGGACTCGCAGCTGTTCGGTGACGACGAGCGCGGCGCGCTCTTCACCGGACCGATCCAGACGTCCGGCATCCCGGAGTCCGAGCGTTGACCCGGTGACGTGACCGCGTGCCGTGCACGGGACGGACGACGGACGGGAGGCCCGTGGCGGATCCGCCACGGGCCTCCCGTCATCTCGGTGGTCGCGTTCGCGACCTACGGCTGGCGCGCCTTGACGGCGCGGTCGTCCTCGACGACCGTGCCGATCGCCACGATCGTCGTGGCGATCCACGCGACCCAGGTCAGCGCGAGCCGCCAGTCACGCGGTCCCTGGCGGGTGGTCTGCAGCACGCTGTAGCCGCTGATGAGCGAACTCCACACCGCACCGTTGAACATGAACTTGCGCACAGAGGCCTCCTGTCGTCGTGCTGACAACGCTACCGGCCCGTACATTGGAGCGCCGCCGGTCACCCTGCCGCGGTGTCTGCCGGAGGAGTGTTCGTGCGTCAAGCGGTCATCGGAGCGGCCCTGCTCGTGGTCGGCGCGGTCTGCGTCGTGTTCGGGCTGCTGCCCCTCGACGACCTCGCCGTGCTCGCCGACCGGGTCCTGCCGGTCCTCGGGTTCGTGCTCGGGCTGACCGTCGTCGCCGAGCTCGCCGCGGACGCCGGGGTGTTCGACCGCCTCGCCGACGTCGCCGCCCGGGTCGGTGGCGGGCGCACCATCGGCCTCTGGGGCGCGGTCGTCGTGCTCGCCGTGCTCTGCACCGTCTTCCTGTCGATCGACACCACCGCGGTCCTCCTCACCCCCATCGTCATCTCGCTCGCACGGCGTGTGGGACTGCCCCCGATGCCGTTCGCCCTGACCACGGTCTGGCTCGCGAACACGGCCTCGATGCTGCTGCCGGTGTCGAACCTGACGAACCTGCTCGCCGTCGACCGGATGGGGCTCGGCGGCCCGCTGCCGTTCGCCGGGCTGATGGCCTGGCCCGCGGTCGCCGGGGTGGTCGTGCCGTGCGTCGTCCTGCTCGTGGTGTTCCGGGGCAAGCTGTTCGGCCGCTACTCGCCGGTGTCCGTCCGCACACCGAGCGACCCCGTGTTCTTCTGGGCGGCCTCCGCCGTGCTCGTCGCGCTCGTCGTCGCCCTGACGGCCGGGGTGACCGTGTGGATCGCCGCGGTCCTGGCCGCCGTGGTGCTCGTCGTGGTCGCGGCGTTCCGGTCCCCGTCAGAACTCCGGGTGTCCCGCGTGCCGTGGTCGACCCTGCTGTTCGCCGCCGGGCTCTTCGTGGTGGTCGAGGCGCTGCACACGACGGGCATCACCGACCCGATCGTGCACGCGCTGCAGGGCGGCACCGGGACCGGTCCGCTGCTGCTGCTCGGCGGTGCGGGCGCGGTCGCGGCGAACGGCATCGACAACCTGCCGGCGTACCTGGTGCTCGAACCTGCCGCCGGGCACGAGGCCGTGCGGTACGCGGCCCTGCTCATCGGCGTGAACGCCGGCTGTCTCATCACCCCGTGGGCCTCGCTCGCGACGCTCCTGTGGCACGCGCGGCTGTCGGCCGAGGGCGTGCACCTGTCGTGGGGTCGGTACATGGCGCTCGGGTGCGTCGTCGCGCCGCTCACCGTCGTCGCCGGGGTCCTGGCGCTCGCGCTCTGACGCCGGCGGAGCCCGGTGCCGAGCCGGTGCCGGTGCCGTGCGCGGTCAGAGCCAGTCGCGGGTCTTGAAGACGCGGTAGAGCACGAGCGACGACGCGGTGATGATCGCGAGCGAGGCCCAGAGACCACTCCAGGCGCCCTCGCCCGGGAACTCCACGTTCTGCCCGAAGAAGCTCGTCACACCGGTCGGGATCGCGATGATCGCCGCCCAGCTCGTGACCTTCTTCATGACGGTGTTCTGGCGGTTCGACGCCAGGTTCAGGGTCGTGTCGAGCACGCTCGACACGGCGTCACGGAGTTGTTCGACGGAGTCGGCGATCGAGACCAGGTGGTCCTCGACGTCGCGGAAGTACGGCCGGATGCCGTTCGAGATCGTCTCCGCGTCACCGTGCAGCAACGAGGCGACGCTGTCCCGCGTCGGGACGACCAGCCGCCGGAGCACCCCGAGGGTCTTGCGGAGCCGGAACGACCGCCGCTGGATCTGCTGCTCGCGGGGGTCGCCCGGCTCGAACAGGTCGTCCTCGAGCGCATCGATCTGCCGCTCGAGGTCCTCGACGGTGTCGGTGGCCCGGTCGACGACCGCGTCGAGCAGCGCCCAGACGAGCCAGGGCACGCCGTGTTCGGCGATGTCGGAGTTCGCCGTGAGCCGGTGTTCCATCGGGGTGGTGTCGACGTCGGACCCGTGGATGGTGACGAGCGCCCGTTCGGTGACGAAGGCCTTGACCTCGTGCGTGATCAGGTCACCCTCGTCGTCCGTGCCGCCCACGTCGTAGACGACCAGGAACAGACTGTCCCGGTACCGGTCGAGCTTCGGTCGCTGTCCGTGCTCGACGGCGTCCTCGACCGCGAGCGCGTGGATGCCGAGCTCCTCCTCGATCTGCTCGAGGTCCGCCGACGTCGGGTCCGTGTAGTCGATCCAGACGAAGGTGTCCGGATCGGCGACGAGGTCGGAGATCCGGTCGACGGGGAAGTCCCGCTCGACCGTGTCGCCCCTGCACCACGCCCGTGTCCTGACCATGCTCGTCAGCCTACTGAGACGGCCGACCCGGAGATCCGGGTCGGCCGTCGTGGTGCTGCGGAGCCGCTCGGTCGGCTCCTGCTCAGTAGGCGGAGACGAGCTTGCCGTCCTGCACCTTCAGGTACTGGTTCACGCTGAACGAGTCCTCGCCGCGCTTCTTGTCGCCCAGGTACGAGGTGTAGCCGTACGAGACGCTCCCGTCCTTCGTGCTCGTCACCATCACGGTGCCGGCGCGCGACGCCTCGACCTCCAGCTCGGGCATCGACGTGACGTCGTACTGCACGCCGCCGTCGGCGTCGTAGGGCCCGTACCAGGGGCAGCCGCTCAGGGCCCGGAGCTCGGTCTTCTCGGCGCAGTCGTCGATGAGGTCGGTCACGTACTGCTCGGCGTCCTGCTCGAGTGCCTTGGTCGCCTTGGGCGCGAAGTCGACGTAGCCCGACGTGACCGCACCCACGGCGACCTGCTCGGTGCCGCCGGTGAAGTACTTCGTCCCGCCGACCGAGACCTGGTAGGTGCCGGGGTAGGCGAGGGACGTGAACTTGCCGTCGCTGATCTCCCCGATCTCTTTGCCGCCGACGGTCACGGGTGCACCCTCGAGCACGTCGGAGGCCGTCAGGGTGACCTGCTGGGCGAGGGGCTGCGTGACACGCCACTCGTCCTTCACCAGGAACGAGGTGCCCGTGCGCCGCAACGACACCTGGCCGGAGCGGTTCTTGCCGTCCTGCGTGTAGCTCAGGGTGGCGATGGCGGTGTCACCGGTCCGGGCGACCCGGCCGACGCGGATGTCCGACGGGCGGTCCTTCGCGCTCCCGAGCACCTTCGAGTCGAGCATCGCCGCGTCGTCGGGGATCTCGCTCAGGTCGGCGGCGGTGTCGGCGTCACCGCTGGCGATGGCCTGCACGTAGGACTTCACGGTCGGTGCCGGACCCCAGACGTTGGCGCGGAGGACGCTCGTCGTGACCGCACCGGCGATGACGACGACGATCACGGCGCCACCGGCGATGAGGGAACGGACCAGGATCTTCTTGGCCCGCGGGGACATCGGTGCGGGAGCGGGGGCACCACCGCCGATGAACGGCTGCGACCCGTCGGCCGGTTGTGCGCCGTACGGGGGCAGCGTGCCGTAGGGCGGCTGCGACCCGGCAGCCGGCTGCGTGCCGGAGATCGACTGCACGCCGTACGCGGGCTCCTGGGCAGGCCCGGCCGGCGGGTACGGCACGTGCTGGTCAGCGGCCGGGGGAGTGTTCCACGCGGCGGCAGCCGGCGCGTCCGCGGCGACAGGCGCGCCGGGCGCAACGGGAGCGCCGGGCGCGACGGGAGCACCGGGCGCGGCCGGGTCGACCGTCGCGGTGGGCGCGACGGGAGCGCCCTGACCGGCGACGGGAGCACCCTGGCCGGCAGCGGGCCCGGCCGGGAACGCCGGCGGCACGACGGGGCGGGGGTCCGCTCCGACCAGGCGGGACGTCCGGAGCACCACGGCTCCGCCGAGGCGGGGCAGGAGCACCGGGGCGAGGTACCGGGCGACGACCTCGATCGCGCCGCCCCACAGGGCGAAGACGATCGGCGTCCACGGCGCGATGCCGATCGACCCCGAGCCGTCCACGGAGCTCGTGCTGCTCACCTGGTACGAGACGACGCCGGTGCCGAGGACGAAGCAGAGCAGACCGAGTGCGAACCACACCAGCGGCGTGACGACCCAGTCGAGCGTGGTGCGGATCCGGTCGTTGCGGCGGACGGCGAGGGCGAGCCCGGCCGCGACCGAGGTGACGACGACGAACAGCACGACGAGCCAGGTCCAGCCACCGGCTCCGCCGAACACCGAGGCGGTGTCGCTGGCGGACCCGAAGCCGGACGTCCCCACACCACCGAAGAACCCGAGCGCGGTCAGCCCGATCGCGACGTTGCCGAGCAGGAGCGGCAACGCGGAGCCGTAGGACGGCTGGGCGATCAGGGCGACGACGATGACGACGAGGGCGACCAGCACGACGAGGACCGTCAGCTGCGACGCGGCGACCCGGAGCGTGCCGAGCAGACGGGCGGCGAAGACGTTGCGCCCGGCGAGGACGGAGGGCCGGGCGAGGAGTGCCGCCAGGGCCCCGATGACGAACGCGCCGATGATGCTGCCGGCGCCGACGGCGTGCACCGGCTCGATGACCGCACCGGACACCGACGGGAACCGGATCGCGAAGAGGCCAGCGGCGACGTTCGTGAGCACGGTGGTGACGAGGCCGGAGACCACCGCGGTGACGAGCACCTGCGTGCGGCCGAGGCCACGCGTGCGGATCCGGCGGGTGAGCACGACGGCGAGGACGACCTGCGCGGCGAGCACCAGCGCGGGCACCACGGCGAGCGAGCCCGAGCCGGAACCGAGGAACCCGATCGACCCGGACAGGTGCAGTCGGCCGAGGTCGGCGAGGGCCACGAGCTGCGCCGGCGCGCCGAGCAGGACGCTCACGCCGGAGAGCAGGGACTCCACGTCGGGGGCCGAGCCCGCGCCGAGGTCGGTGCCGGACCCGGTGGCCGGAGCGGCCGACCCGCTGCCGCCCGACGCGAGCAGTCCGACGGTGATGAGCAGCGAGAGCCCGGCGACGACGTACGCCGCGACCCAGCCGCCGACGGCGGCGAGCACGGCCGCCAGCCAGTCGCGACCGGACACGGACCGCAGGAAGCGACCGAACGCATCGGACGGGTGCGCGGCGGGGGCGGGCTGACCCGACCACTGCTGCGGGCCTCCAGGCTGCTGCTGCCAGGCGGGCTGGCCGTTCCAGGCGGGCTGGCCCGAAGTGGGCTGGCCCGATCCGGGCTGGCCGGCACCGGGCTGGCCCGGACCGGGCTGCGACGGCGGGACGGGCTGGTTGGGCGGGTTCTCGCTCACGGCTGGGGGTCCTCTCCGACCGGGAGGCCGGCGCCGCACTCCAGCACCCGTGTCCCCCCGACACGTGCCTGCAGCGTAGCGGAACCGCCGATCCGCCGTGAATGCGCTGTCCCCACGCTGGTAACTTCGGCAGCGCACCCGGCGCAGCACGCCGGACCACCCGGCGCACCGCGCCGGCCGTCGAACCCGACGCACCGTCGCACCCGACGCACCCGGCCCCGGCCGGGCGGAACGGAGATCACACCACCCCATGCCTGCAGACCGCACCGAACAGACCCGCTACTCGTTCGTCGTCGCCTCCAACCGACTCCCGGTGGACCGCGTCGTCGACCAGGACGGCAACGAGGGCTGGCGGCACTCGCCGGGTGGCCTCGTGACCGCCCTCGAACCCGTGATGCGCGCGAACGACGGAGCCTGGGTCGGCTGGGTGGGGCAGGCCGAGGTCGAGGTCGCGCCGTTCGACAACGAGGGCATCCACATCGTCCCCGTCCCGCTCTCCGACGACGACGTCGAGGAGTACTACGAGGGCTTCAGCAACGACACGCTCTGGCCGCTGTACCACGACGTCATCGAGCACCCGAGCTACCACCGCGACTGGTGGAACGCGTACAAGCGCGTGAACGAGCGCTTCGCCGCGCAGATCGCCGAGATCGTCGAGCAGGACGGCATCGTCTGGGTGCAGGACTACCAGCTGCAGCTCGTGCCGGCCCTGCTCCGTGCCAAGCGCCCCGACCTGACGATCGGCTTCTTCAACCACATCCCGTTCCCGCCGGTCGGCATCTACGCGCAGCTGCCGTGGCGTGCGCAGATCCTCGACGGGCTGCTCGGCGCCGACGTCATCGGCTTCCAGCGCCACGACGACGCCAGCGACTTCCTCCGAGCGGTCCGCCACATCAAGGGCTACACGACCAAGGGCACCACGATCGACGTCCCGGTGGACGACCCGGCAGCCCCGCGCAGCCGCAAGGGCATCACGGTCCGCCACGTCGAGGCCAGGCACTTCCCGATCTCGATCGACGCCGAGAGCTTCGAGGCGATCGCCCGCAAGCCCGAGGTGCAGGAGCGTGCGCGCGAGATCCGCGAGAGCCTCGGCAACCCGAAGACGGTGCTGCTCGGCGTCGACCGGCTCGACTACACCAAGGGCATCCGCCACCGCATCAAGGCCTTCGGCGAGCTGGTGGAGGACGGCCGCATCGCGGTCGAGGACGCAACCCTCATCCAGGTCGCGAGCCCGAGCCGCGAGCGTGTCGACTCGTACGCGGCGCTCCGTGACGAGATCGAGCTGAGCGTCGGCCGCATCAACGGCGACCTCGGCGTCATCGGCCACCAGCCGATCTCGTACCTGCACCACGGCTACCCGCGCGAGGAGATGGTGGCGCTGTACCTGGCCGCCGACATCATGCTCGTCACCGCACTGCGCGACGGCATGAACCTCGTCGCGAAGGAGTACGTCGCCGCCCGCTTCGACAACGACGGGGTGCTCATCCTGTCCGAGTTCGCCGGTGCGGCCGACGAGCTCAAGCAGGCCGTGATCGTCAACCCGCACGACATCGGGGCGCTCAAGGACTCGATCGAGCGCGCGATCCAGATGCCGCGTCGCGAGCGGTCGACGCGCATGCGCGCGCTCCGCAAGCGCGTCCGCGACAACGACGTGGCGCGCTGGTCGCGCTCGTTCCTCGAGGCGCTCGACCGGCACGCGCCGCGGAACGCCCAGATCGACCCGTCCGCCGCCGACCCGCGCGAACAGCACCGTGAGGCGCAGACCGACAACATGTCGATCTTCGACCAGGACGCCCAGTCCGCCAGGGCTGCCGAGGACACCCGGGAGGCACGTGATGACTGAGACCACCACCGACCAGTCCGCCATCGACGCGGCCCTCGAGACGCTCGCGGCTGCGCCGCGACTGATCGTCGCCCTCGACTTCGACGGCACGCTGGCCCCCTTCGCCGACGACCCCTCGCAGGTCGGGGCGCTGCCCGGGTCGTGGGCCGCGGTCCTGACCCTGCACCGTGCGAAGGACACCGAGGTGGTGCTCGTGTCGGGGCGTCCCCTCGGCAGCCTGGCCGCGGTGACCCACGCGCCGGAGGACATGGCGCTCGTCGGTTCGCACGGCGTCGAGTGGCGTGTGGACGGCCACGACGAGGCCGCGCTCAGTGACGACGAGGTGGAGCGTGTGGCACGGATCGGTGCGGCGCTCGACGAGGTCGGCGAACGGTTCCCGGGCGTCGTCATCGAGCACAAGCCCGCCGGGCACGGGGTGCACACACGCCGTGTCTCCGCCGAGGTCGCGGCCGAGGCGAACGCGGCGGCGAGCCGCGCGGCGCACGAGGCCGACCCCGAGGTGCTCGAGCGCGGTGGCAAGGACATCGTCGAGTTCGCGGTGCGACACGTCACGAAGGGCGACGCGATCGCCCGGCTCCGCGAGCTGCACGGTGCCGACGCGGTGTTCTTCGCCGGCGACGACGTCACCGACGAGGACGCCTTCCGCGTGCTCGGTGACGGCGACGTCGGGGTGAAGGTCGGGCCGGGCCAGACCCGGGCCGGGTACCGCATCGCCGACCCGGCGGCCCTGACCGGGGTCCTGAAGCAGCTGGCGAGGCTCCGCGCCACCCGCTGATCGCGGCCCCCGAGCATGAGAATGCACGGGGGTGCACGGCTGGTATCCCAAAGCGTCCTAGACTCATCCCATGCCTGATATCGACGTCAAGCCGCGCAGCCGGGTCGTCACCGACGGGATCGAAGCAACCACCTCGCGTGGCATGCTGCGGGCCGTCGGTATGGGAGACGAGGACTGGAGCAAGCCGCAGATCGGCATCGCGTCCTCGTGGAACGAGATCACGCCGTGCAACCTGTCGCTCGACCGCCTCGCGCAGGGAGCGAAGGAGGGCGTGCACTCCGGTGGCGGCTACCCGCTGCAGTTCGGCACCATCTCCGTCTCGGACGGCAT
Source organism: Curtobacterium sp. MCLR17_040 (assembly GCF_003234735.1). Classification (NCBI taxonomy): domain Bacteria; kingdom Bacillati; phylum Actinomycetota; class Actinomycetes; order Micrococcales; family Microbacteriaceae; genus Curtobacterium; species Curtobacterium sp. MCLR17_040. The sequence goes on from NZ_QKTE01000020.1 coordinate 59,363, forward strand.
CTCGATGGGCCACGAGGGCATGCACTTCTCCCTCGTCTCGCGTGAGGTCATCGCGGACAGCGTCGAGACCGTCGTCAACGCCGAGCGCCTCGACGGCACCGTCCTGCTCGCCGGCTGCGACAAGTCGCTCCCCGGCATGCTGATGGCCGCCGCGCGACTCGACCTGGCGAGCGTGTTCCTGTACGCGGGTTCGGTCATGCCGGGCTACGTGAAGCAGGCCGACGGCACGATGAAGGAAGTCACGATCATCGACTCCTTCGAGGGCGTCGGTGCCTGCAAGGCCGGCACCATGAGCGAGGAAGAGCTCAAGAAGATCGAGTGCGCCATCGTCCCGGGCGAGGGCGCCTGCGGTGGCATGTACACGGCGAACACGATGGCTTCGGTCGCCGAAGCGCTCGGTATGTCGCTGCCGGGCTCCGCCGCTCCGCCGAGCGCCGACCGTCGCCGCGACTACTACGCGCACCGCTCCGGCGAGGCCGTGGTGAACATGCTCGAGCACGGCATCACCGCCCGGCAGATCCTCACCAAGGAAGCCTTCGAGAACGCGATCGCCGTGGCGATGGCCCTCGGCGGTTCCACCAACGTCATCCTGCACCTGCTCGCGATCGCCTACGAGGCGGAGGTCGAGCTGTCGCTGGACGACTTCAACCGCATCGGCTCGAAGGTCCCGCACCTGGCGGACATGAAGCCGTTCGGCAAGTACGTCATGGTCGACGTCGACCGCAACGGCGGCATCCCCGTGATCATGAAGGCGCTGCTCGACGCGGGCCTGCTGCACGGCGACTGCATGACCGTGACCGGCAAGACCGTCGCCGAGAACCTGGCCGAGATCGACCCGCCGGCACTCGACGGCGAGGTCTTCCGCACGCTCGACAACCCGATCCACGAGACCGGTGGCCTGACCGTCCTGCAGGGCTCCTTCGCCCCCGAGGGCGCCGTGGTGAAGACCGCGGGCTTCGACGCCTCCGTCTTCGAGGGCCCCGCCCGCGTGTTCGACCGCGAACGTGCGGCGATGGACGCCCTGACCGAGGGCAAGATCGAGAAGGGCGACGTCGTCGTCATCCGCTACGAGGGCCCCAAGGGCGGCCCGGGCATGCGCGAGATGCTCGCCATCACCGCGGCCATCAAGGGCGCGGGCCTCGGCAAGGATGTACTACTCTTGACCGACGGTCGATTCTCAGGCGGCACAACCGGCCTGTGCATCGGCCACATCGCACCGGAAGCAGTGGACGCAGGTCCAGTCGCTTTCGTTCGTGATGGCGACCGCATCCGTGTCGACATCGCGGCTCGCTCGCTCGACCTACTGGTCGACCCGGCCGAGCTGGAGGCCCGCCGTGACGGCTGGGCCCCGCTGCCCCCGCGCTACACCCGCGGAGTCCTCGCGAAGTACGCCAAGCTCGTGAAGTCCGCCGCCCAGGGCGCGGTCACGGGCTAGCGTCCGACACCCGCACCACCGCCACCACTCAGGCAAGGACCACTCATGCCCACGGAAGCAACTCCGTTGTCCGCGGCCGCCGGTGCACGCCGGTCGCCGGAGATCCTCACCGGCTCGGGAGCCGTCCTCCGGACGCTCGAGCACCTCGGGATCACCGACGTCTTCGGCCTGCCCGGCGGCGCGATCATCCCGTTCTACGACGAGCTGATGGCGTCGACCACGATCCGCCACATCCTCGTCCGTCACGAGCAGGGCGCCGGCCACGCCGCCGAGGGCTACGCCTCGTCGTCCGGCAAGGTCGGCGTCGCCATCGCCACGTCCGGCCCCGGCGCGACGAACCTCGTCACGGCCATCGCCGACGCCTACATGGACTCGGTGCCGTTCATCGCGATCACCGGCCAGGTGTTCTCGACGCTGATGGGCACCGACGCGTTCCAGGAAGCCGACATCGTCGGCATCACGATGCCCATCACGAAGCACTCGTTCCTGGTCACCGACCCGGCCGACGTGCCAGCGACCCTCGCTGCGGCGCACCTCATCGCGACGACCGGTCGGCCCGGCCCCGTGCTGGTGGACATCACGAAGGACGCCCAGCAGAAGTCGGCGCCCTACGTGTGGCCGCCCAAGATCGACCTGCCCGGCTACCGCCCGGTGACCAAGGCGCACGGCAAGCAGATCACCGCGGCAGCGCAGCTGCTGTCCGAGTCGAAGCGCCCGGTGCTCTACGTCGGCGGCGGGGTCATCCGCTCCCGCGCGACCGCCGAGCTCCTCCGCTTCGCCGAGGCGACCGGGGCGCCGGTGGTCACGACCCTGATGGCGCGCGGCGCCTTCCCGGACTCGCACCCGCAGCACCTCGGCATGCCCGGCATGCACGGCACGGTGCCCGCGGTGCTCGGCCTGCAGGACAGCGACCTCATCGTCGCCCTCGGTGCCCGCTTCGACGACCGCGTGACCGGCAAGGCCGACGAGTTCGCGCCGGACGCCAAGGTCGTGCACGTCGACATCGACCCGGCCGAGATCTCGAAGATCCGCTTCGCCGACGTCCCGATCGTCGGTGACGCCCGCGAGGTCCTGGTCGACCTGCTCGACGCGTGGGGCGGCATCGCCGTCGAGGACCGCGCGTCGACCGACGAGTGGTGGGCGAAGCTCCACCAGCTCAAGACCGACTTCCCGCTCGGGTACGCCGAGCCGACCGACGGGCTCCTCGCGCCGCAGGGCATCATCAAGCGCATCGGTGAGCTCTCCGGTCCCGAGGCCGTCTACGCCTCCGGTGTCGGCCAGCACCAGATGTGGTCCGCGCAGTTCATCAAGTACGAGCGGCCCAACGCCTGGCTCAACTCCGGTGGTGCCGGCACCATGGGCTACTCGGTCCCCGCGGCGATGGGTGCGAAGGTCGCACAGCCGGACCGCGTGGTCTGGGCGATCGACGGCGACGGCTGCTTCCAGATGACGAACCAGGAACTCGCGACCTGCGTCATCAACGACATCCCGATCAAGGTCGCGATCATCAACAACTCGTCGCTCGGCATGGTCCGGCAGTGGCAGACGCTGTTCTACGACGGCCGGCACTCCTTCACCGACCTCGAGACGGGGCACGCCTCGCGCCGTGTGCCGGACTTCGTGAAGCTGGCCGACGCCTACGGTGCCCTCGGCATCCGGGTCGAGAAGGCCGACGAGGTCGACGCCGCGATCGAGCTCGCCCTCGCGACCAACGACCGCCCGGTGGTGATCGACTTCGTCGTGAGCCGTGACTCGATGGTCTGGCCGATGGTCCCGCAGGGCGTCAGCAACTCGTCCATCGAGTACGCCCAGGCACTCGCGCCCACCTGGGACGACGAGGACGCCGACATGACGGGAGAAACCGCATGAGCCACGTCCTCTCCCTCCTCGTGGAGGACAAGCCCGGTCTGCTGACCCGTGTCGCCGGGCTCTTCGCCCGGCGCGGGTTCAACATCGAGTCGCTCGCCGTCGGCAACACCGAGGTGGACGGCCTCAGCCGGATCACGGTCGTCGTCGACGTCGAGGACCTCCCGCTGGAACAGGTGACGAAGCAGCTCAACAAGCTGGTGAACGTCATCAAGATCGTCGAACTGGACTTCTCGCAGTCGGTCCAGCGCGAGCACATGCTCGTGAAGGTGCGCGTCGACAACCAGACGCGCTCGGCGGTGCTCGAAGCAGTGAACCTGTTCCGTGCCCAGGTCGTCGACGTGGCGACCGACTCCCTGATCGTCGAGGTGACCGGCGACCCCGGCAAGATCCAGGCGATCCTCCGCGTGCTCGAGCCCTACGGCGTCAAGGAGCTCGCCCGCGCGGGCCTCCTCGGCATGGGCCGCGGACCGAAGAGCATCACCGACCGGGTGCGCTGAGCGCCCGTCACACCCTTCCCGGGCGCCGATGGTGCCCGGCACCGACCACAGAACCAAGGAGACACACCCTCGTGACTGACATCGTGTACGACGCCGACGCCGACCTGACGCTCATCCAGGGCAAGAAGGTCGCCGTCATCGGCTACGGCTCGCAGGGCCACGCCCACGCCCTCAACCTCCGTGACTCGGGTGTCGAGGTGAAGATCGGCCTGCAGGAGGGCTCGAAGAGCCGGCAGAAGGCCGAAGAGGCGGGCTTCGAGGTCCACACGCCGGGCGACGCCACCGCCTGGGCCGACGTCGTCGTCATCCTCGCGCCGGACCAGGTCCAGCGCATCGTCTACGCCGAGGACATCCGCCCGAACCTCAAGCCGGGCGCGACGCTCGTCTTCGGCCACGGCTTCAACATCCGCTTCGGCTACATCGAGGCGCCCGAGGGCGTCGACGTGTCGCTCGTCGCGCCGAAGGGCCCGGGGCACACCGTCCGCCGCGAGTACGAGGCCGGCCGTGGCGTCCCCGTGATCGTCGCCGTCGAGGTGGATGCGTCCGGTTCCGCCTGGGACCTCGCGTGGTCGTACTCCAAGGCGATCGGTGGCCTCCGCTCCGGCGGCATCAAGACGACCTTCACCGAGGAGACCGAGACCGACCTGTTCGGCGAGCAGGCCGTCCTCTGCGGTGGCACCTCGCAGCTCATCCAGTACGGTTTCGAGACCCTGGTCGAGGCGGGCTACCAGCCGCAGATCGCCTACTTCGAGGTCCTGCACGAGCTCAAGCTCATCGTCGACCTCATCTGGGAGGGCGGCCTCACCAAGCAGCGCTGGTCGATCTCCGACACCGCTGAGTTCGGTGACTACGTCTCCGGCCCGCGCGTGATCTCGCCGGACGTCAAGGAGAACATGAAGGCGGTGCTCGCGGACATCCAGAACGGTGCCTTCGCGAAGCGCTTCATCGAGGACCAGGACGCCGGCGCACCGGAGTTCAAGGCGCTCCGTGCCAAGGGCGAGGGCCACCCGATCGAGGCCACCGGCCGTGAGCTCCGCGCGCTCTTCGCGTGGAAGCAGAACGACGGCGACTACGTGGACGGCTCGGCCGCGCGGTAGTCTTCCGAGAACCACTCGATGACTAGGCGGCGGTGCACCTGCACCGCCGCCTCGCGATGTGACCCGAACGTTATGCAGCAGCTCTTCTCCAGCCCCGACGCCGCGGACCGGCGTCCCTCCGCCGTGCGCGCGGACGATTCCCGACACCCGTCGGCCGTGCTGCGCACCCGCGGTCAGGACCGCCCCGACCAGCATGGGATGATCGTTCGATGGCGGTGACGAAGCGAGCGGTCCACATCGGCGCCGGCAAGATCGGGCGTGGGTTCGTGGGCCAGTTCCTCGTGGCGAGCGGCTACGAGCTCACCTTCGTCGACGTCGACGAACGCGTGGTCTCGGCCCTGAACGAAGCCGGCCGGTTCGTGGTGCACGAGGTCGGCGAGATGCCGGTCGAGCACCTCGTCTACGGGTTCCGTGCGCTCAGCAGCAAGACCGACCGCGAGCGTGTGGTCCAGGCCATCGCCGAGGCCGACGTCGTGACCACCGCCGTGGGCGCCCGGACACTCCCGCTCGTCGCGCCGCTCATCGCCGAAGGCCTCGCGGCACGCCCGCTCGAGCGCGGCGACGTCACGATCGTCGCCTGCGAGAACGCGTTCAACGCGACCGACTCGCTGCACGCCAGCATCCGCCGCGCCCCGATCCTCGAAGACCGCGACATCGCCGCCGTCTTCGCGAACTGCGCGATCGACCGCATCGTCCCGGACCAGTCCGGTGTGCTCGGTCAGTCCGGCGGCCTCGACGTCGTGCTCGAACCGTTCTACGAGTGGGTCATCGAGCGCACCCCGTTCCTGGGCTCCGACGCCGAACCGCCGACGATCGAGGGCGTCACCTGGGTCGACGACCTGCAGCCGTTCGTCGAGCGCAAGCTCTACACGGTCAACACGGCGCACGCCACCGCCGCCTACCACGGCTACGTGCGGGGCATCCGGCTCATCCGCGAAGCACTCGAGGACGACGCCGTCCGCGCCGAGGTCGACGGGGTGCTCGCCGAGACCACCGCGCTGCTGATCGCGAAGCACGGCTTCGACCCCGAGGACCACGCGCGCTACGTCGCCGCGAACCTCTCCCGCATCGCGAACCCGCACCTGCCGGACTCCACCGCGCGCGTCGGACGCAACCCGCTCCGCAAGCTCGGCCGTCGTGAACGCTTCGTCGGCCCGGCGTCGCAGCTCGCCGAGCGCGGCCTGCCCGTCGAGCACCTGCTGGGTGCCGTCCGCGTGGCGCTCGCCTTCGACGACGAGAACGACCCGGAGTCGATCGAGCTGCACGCACTCCTGCGTTCCGGGGCGACCGCGCACGCGCTGACCGAGATCCTCACGGGCCTGATGGAGAGCCACCCGCTCTTCCCGGCCGTCCGCGACGTCGTCGCCGAGGTCCTCGCGACGCAGCCGGCCGACGTCTGACGTCGGCCTCCCGGCCGCCGCTGGTCCTCCCGGTGTCGTGTCCCTCGTAGAATCGGGGCATGACCACGGCAGCATCACCACCAGACGGGTCGATCGACCCGGACGTGCCGAACGCCGTCGACACCGACGACGCCGCCCTCAGCTGGGGTGACGCCGACGACGCCACCCACGTCGACGCGGCGCACAACCCGGTGGCGGTGCGCGAGCGCGGCGAGCGGGACCCCGAGGCGCCCGAGACCTCCGGCGCGCTCGTCGGGTTCGGCGTCTTCGGGGGCCTCTACCTCCTCTACACGGTGGCCTGGCTCCTCACCGCGTCGACCGCGTACGTCTCCGGCGTCGACACGGTCCTCACGCTCTTCGTCGAGGTGCTCCGCTTCCTCGCGATCCTCGCGCCGGCACTCTGGTTCACGGTGGTGCTCTGGGCAGCGCGCAGCAGCCGCACGCGGACCCGCCTGCTCTGGATGCTCCTCGGTGCCGTCGTGCTCTTCCCCTGGCCGTTCCTCCTGACGCGGAGCTTCGGGTGACCGGGGCAGTACCGGCGACGACCCGCCGGAACAGCGCCCCCGTGGTCGCGAAGATCGTGGTCTGGGTCGTGTTCGCGGCGCTGTTCGCGTACATGACGGTGCAGGCCGTCGGCAACCTGACGCAGATCAACCAGCGGGTGGACGCCTTCAACGCGTTCCTCCAGACGACCTCGGGCGGCGACTCGCTGCAGACCAGCACCCCGTGGCTGTGGCTCGTGCTCGACATCCTCATCGCGCCGGTCGCGTTCGTCGCGGCGATCGTCATCACCCGGCGTTCGAGCCTGCGCGTCACGATCGCGGTGTTCGTGGTCGCCTTCGCGGGCGCCGGCGCCCTCTGGCTCGACCTCCAGCTGTTCGTCCCGACGCTGCTGGACTTCTGACGCGACCCGTCGACGGCCAGGAGGCACGGTGCGGCCCCGCCCCGCGCCTCCTGCCCTCGTGTGGTTCTCCACAGGACCGCTCCCGCGGTCGTAACCACCGGCCCGCGTCGATAGCATGGTGGGATACCAACCGTCTCGAGTGAGGAAACAGCTGCTGTGTCGAAGCCGGTCGTCCTGATCGCCGAAGAACTCTCGCCCGCAACGGTCGACGCCCTCGGGCCCGACTTCGAGATCCGGAACGTGGACGGCACCGACCGTCCGGCGCTCCTGGCGGCGCTGTCCGACGCGCACGCCGTCCTCGTGCGGTCCGCCACCAAGATCGACGCCGAGGCGATCGCCGCGGCACCGGTCCTCAAGGTCGTCGCCCGTGCCGGCGTCGGCCTCGACAACGTCGACATCAAGGCCGCGACGACCGCCGGCGTGATGGTGGTGAACGCCCCGACCTCGAACATCATCTCGGCGGCGGAGCTCACGGTGGGGCACATCCTGTCGCTCGCACGGCACATCCCGGCCGCCCACGCCTCGCTGGCCGCCGGTGCGTGGAAGCGCTCGTCGTACACCGGTGTCGAGCTCTACGAGAAGACCGTCGGCATCATCGGCCTCGGCCGCATCGGCGCGCTCATCACCCAGCGGCTGCAGGCCTTCGGCGTGACGGTCATCGCGTACGACCCGTACGTCACCACCGCACGTGCGCAGCAGCTCGGGGTCGAGCTCGTCTCCCTCGAGGACCTGCTGCGTCGGGCGGACTTCACCACGATCCACATGCCGAGGACGCCGGAGACCCTCGGCATGATCTCGGACGACCAGTTCGCCCTGATGAAGCCGACCGCGTTCGTCGTGAACGTGGCCCGCGGTGGCCTGATCGACGAGGACGCCCTGCACCGGGCCCTCACGTCGAACACCATCGCCGGCGCCGGCCTCGACGTCTTCGTCGCCGAGCCCCCGAAGGACTCGCCGCTCCTGGCACTCCCGAACGTCGTCGTGACGCCGCACCTCGGCGCCTCCACCGACGAAGCGCAGGAGAAAGCGGGCGTCTCGGTCGCCAAGTCGGTCCGTCTCGCCCTCGGCGGCGAGCTCGTGCCCGACGCGGTCAACGTCGCCGGCGGGGTCATCGACCCGTACGTGCGCCCCGGCATCCCGCTCGTCGAGAAGCTCGGCCAGGTCTTCACCGCCCTCGCGACCTCGCCGGTCACGAGCATCGACGTCGAGGTGCACGGCGAGCTCGCCGAGTACGACGTCAGCGTGCTGAAGCTCGCGGCGCTCAAGGGCGTCTTCACCGACGTCGTCAGCGACCAGGTCTCCTACGTCAACGCTCCGCTCATCGCCGAGCAGCGCGGGGTCACCGTCCGCCTCATCACCGAGACCGACAGCCCCGAGTACCGCAACGTGCTGACGATCCGCGGTGCCCAGTCCGATGGCCCGGCGATCAGCGTCTCCGGCACGCTCACCGGCCCGAAGCAGGTCGAGAAGCTCGTCGAGATCAACGGGCACGACGTCGAGGTGCCGCTCGACCGACACCACGTCGTCATGGAGTACACCGACCGTCCGGGCATCGTCGCGGTCTACGGCAAGGAGTTCGGCCAGGCCGGCATCAACATCGCCGCGATGCAGATCTCGCGCGAAGCCGCCGGTGGCCAGGCGCTGAGCGTCCTGACGGTCGACTCGCCCGTGCCGGCCGAGATCCTCGAGCACGTCCGCTCGGCGATCGACGCGTCCTCGCTCCGCGAGATCGACATCACGCTCTAGGGGAGTGGCGGACATGAGCAGCGCGCAGACGATCCGACTCGCGGTCATCCGTGGTGACGGCATCGGCCCCGAGGTCGTCGACGAGGCCCTGAAGGTCCTGCACGCGGTCCTGCCGGACGACCTCGTGGTGCAGGAGACCCCGTTCTCCCTCGGCGCCGCACGGTACCTGGAGACCGGCGACATCCTGACCGACGACGACATGGCAGCGATCGCGCAGCACGACGCGATCCTGCTCGGAGCGGTCGGCGGTGACCCGCGTGACCCGCGGCTCGCCGGGGGCATCATCGAGCGCGGGCTGCTCCTCAAGCTCCGCTTCGCGTTCGACCACTACGTGAACCTCCGGCCGACGACGGTGCACCCGGCCGTCCCGACGCCGCTCGCCGACCCCGGCGAGGTCGACTTCGTTGTCGTGCGCGAAGGGACCGAGGGGCCCTACGTCGGCAACGGCGGCGCCATCCGGACCGGTACCCCGCACGAGATCGCGACCGAGGTCTCGTTGAACACCGCCTTCGGCGTCGAACGGGTCGTGCGGTACGCCTTCGCGCTGGCCGACCGACGCCCGCGTCGCCACCTGACCCTCGTGCACAAGAGCAACGTCCTGGTGCACGCCGGAGCCCTCTGGCAGCGCACCGTCGCGGCCGTCGGCGCCGAGTACCCGGACGTCACGGTCGACTACCAGCACGTGGACGCGGTCACCATCCACATGGTCCGCGATCCCGCACGGTTCGACGTCATCGTCACCGACAACCTGTTCGGCGACATCATCACCGACCTGGCCGGCGCGATCAGCGGCGGCATCGGTCTGGCGGCCTCGGGCAACATCAACCCGGACGGCACCTTCCCCAGCATGTTCGAGCCGGTCCACGGTTCCGCGCCGGACATCGCAGGTCAGCAGCTGGCCGACCCCACCGCCGCGATCCGTTCCGTCGCCCTGTTGCTCGACCACCTCGGTCGCGGTGACCTGGCGGCCGCGGTGACGGCTGCGGTGGAGTCCGACCTCGCCGACCGGGGCACCACGCCGCGTCGCACGGCCGAGATCGGCGACGCGATCGCCGCCGCGGCCACGGCACGCACCACCACCGCCTGAGAAGGAGTCCTCCCCATGAGCACCGACACCGCCTTCGGACTCGAGTTCGCCAGCACCCCGTCCGCCGACCGCCGCGCGGCTGCCGAGCGTGAGCAGATCCTCGCCGACCCGGGCTTCGGCAAGCACTTCACCGACCACATGGCGACGGTCGAGTGGACGCTCGACGACGGCTGGCACAGCGCGTCGATCCACCCGTACGGGCCGCTGTCCCTCGATCCGAGCGCGAGCGTCCTGCACTACGCCCAGGAGATCTTCGAGGGGCTCAAGGCCTACCGGCACGCGGACGGCTCGGTGTGGTCGTTCCGACCGGACGCCAACGCCCGACGCTTCCAGCGGTCCGCCCGACGCCTGGCGCTCCCGGAGCTCCCGATCGAGGCGTTCGTCGAGTCGATCCGGCAGCTCGTGCAGACCGACGTCGATTGGGTGCCCTCGGCGCCCGAGACGAGCCTGTACCTGCGGCCGTTCATGATCGCGACGGAGTCGTTCCTCGGGGTGCGCGCGGCACAGGCCGTCGCGTACCACTGCATCGCGAGTCCGGCCGGTGCGTACTTCACCTCGGGCCCGAAGCCGGTGTCGATCTGGCTGTCGACGCAGTACGCGCGCGCCGGCAAGGGCGGGACCGGTGCGGCGAAGACCGGCGGCAACTACGCCTCGTCGCTGCTGCCCCAGCAGGAGGCCTACGAGCACGGCTGCCAGCAGGTGATGTTCCTCGACTCGGTGGAGGGCAAGTACCTCGAAGAGCTCGGCGGGATGAACGTCGTCCTGGTCAAGTCCGACGGCACCCTCGTCACGCCCGACTCCGACTCCATCCTCGAGGGGATCACGCGTGACTCGATCCTGCAGCTGGCCGAGGACCGCGGCCTGACCGTCGAGAAGCGCCGCGTGACCCTCGACGAATGGCGTGACGGCGTCGCCGACGGCTCGATCACCGAGGCGTTCGCGTGCGGGACCGCCGCCGTCGTGACCCCGATCGCCGAACTCCGGGGTGACGGCTTCACGATCGGTTCGCCGACCGTGGGGGCCGGGGAACTCACGATGTCCCTGCGCGATGAACTCACCGACATCCAGTACGGCCGTCGTCCCGACCCGCACGAGTGGATGACCAAGCTGACCGACGCGTCCTGATCGACCGGCGGGCGTGGGTAGGGTCGAACGGTGAAGATCGCACGGTTCAGCAGCAAGGGTGAAGACCCCCGGTACGGCATCCTCGACGAGCGCGCTCTGGTGGTGCTCGCGGGGGACCCGATGTACCAGGGGTTCGAGACCACGGGGGAGCGCGTGGCACTCGCCGACGCCAAGCTCCTCGCCCCCGTCATCCCGCGGTCGAAGGTCATCGGCGTCGGGCTCAACTACTCGGAGCACGCCTCGGAGATGGACGAGCGTGCCGGCGACGACCCGGTGGTGTTCCTCAAGCCGAACACCTCGGTGATCGGTCCGGACGAGCCCATCCGCCTCCCGGCCGACATCGGACGCGTCGACCACGAGGGCGAACTCGCCATCGTGATCGGCTCGCTCGCGAAGAACGTCCGGCGCGAGGACTTCGCGAGCGTGATCCTCGGCTACACGATCGCCAACGACGTGACCGCCCGAGACCTGCAGGCTCGCGACGGTCAGTGGACCCGGGCGAAGGGCTTCGACACGTTCTGCCCGCTCGGCCCGGTGATCGAGACCGAGATCGACCCGTCGGACATCCGCATCGAGACCCGCGTCGACGGTGACCTCCGGCAGGCGGCCTCGACCAACGAGATGGTGCACGACATCCCGTCGCTCGTCGAGTTCGTGTCCTCCATCTGGACCCTCCTGCCCGGTGACGTCATCCTGACCGGGACTCCGGCCGGTGTCGGGCAGATCCGTGACGGTGAGATCGTCGAGGTCACCATCTCCGGCATCGGTTCGCTCAAGAACCCGGTCATCGCGCGGCACTGACAGCGCTCCCGAACGGCCCGTTCCCCCAGGTGGGGAGCGGGCCGTTCGGCGTTACCGGGGGAGTACGCAACCGCGGCGCAGAGGGCGACACGCCCGGGATGTGGGCCGGCTTGGCGCTCCCGTTCACCTCTGCGTAAAGTAATCACTCGTTGCCGCTGAGGCGGAGAACGGAACGGCCGAGACGATCACCGGGTTGAACACCTGGAGATGCAGTCCGGACGGGGTCCCGCTCGGGCAACCAACTCCTCGGAAACACGACCTCTGGTTGTGCGCCCAGGATGTTGTACAAGACGAATGCCTCTCTGGCGGAACCTGTGATGGGTCGAGCGGGGAGTGCGTCTGGTCCTTGAGAACTCAACAGCGTGCACATTGTCAATGCCAATTTATTGATTGACCTCGTGCCTGGTCGGCTTGCTGATCAGGTCATGAAGCAATTCCTTTTGGATTGAAGATTGTCAGTAGACAGTCAACAGTCAGAATCAACTCGGTCCGATGCCTTCGGGTGTTGGGTCTGTATTTTTTTACGGAGAGT
>NZ_QKTE01000021.1:0-68987 GCF_003234735.1 Curtobacterium sp. MCLR17_040
TTTGTTTTGTTTTTTTTTTAAAGCATCCGCCGCCACCGAGAACTACCACCTTCATATCGGCGGGCGGGTCAGGTGGTGAAAAGGGGAAGGGGGGGGGGGGGGGACTAGCGGGTGATCTTCACCGAGGACGAGGTCCGCGCGGTGTTCCACAGGGAGTCGCCGCCGTAGACGACGGTCAGCTTGTGCGTGCCGGCCTTGAGACGCGGGAGCGAGACGGTGCCGCGCCCGGTCTTCGACAGCGACACCGAGGCGAGCGTCTTGCTGCCCTCCTTGACGGTGACCTTGCCGGTCGGGACCACGCCGGTGCCGCTCACGGCAACGGTGACCTTGGCGTGGGACTTGGCGGAGACCGACTTGACCTTGCCGGCCTTCACGGTCGGCGCACCCTTGGCGACCTTCACCGTCGACACGGAGCTCGTGGCGACCGTCCCGCCGGCCGTGGCCGGGGTGTAGGTGGCGACGAGGCTGTACGAGGCGCGCTTCGGGACGAACGAGACCGAGGCGGTGGTGGCCCCGGCGGCGACCTTGGCGGTGCCGACGGTCTCCGTGCCGTTCCCGATCGTGACGGTGCCGCCCGTGGCGTTCCCGCCCGTGATCGTCGTGGTGACCTTGGCGGTCTTGCCGACCGTCAGACGCGGAACCGTCATCGTGACGCCGGTCGCGGCCGAGACGGTGACCGTGGACGCCGCCGAGGTGCTCGACGCGACGCCGGCGAGCGCCGGGATGAACAGCGCGTTGACCGAGGCCGTGCCGCTGGGCAGGGTCACCGGGGCGGTGACGCTCTTCGCGCCCTTGGCGATGGTGCCGGTCCCGACGACGGTGGAGCCGTTCAGGAACCGGACCGTGCCGCCGCCGGTGCCGAACGAGTCGACGGAGACGGTGGCGCTGACGGGCTTGCCCGCGACGGCCTTCGCGGGGATCGACAGGGCGGTGGTGCTCAGCGACGCGGGGAAGGCACGCAGCTGGGCGTAGCCGCAGGTGGTGGCGGCGTTGGTCGCCGGCTCCGGCAGGAACCCGTAGGCGGCGATGGTCGCGGTCTGCTTGCAGACGAGCGAGTCCTTGCCGACGAACGCCTTCGCGATCGCGCTGGACGGGTCGTCCGCCAGGCGCGACGGGACGATGTTGTAGACGTCACGGACGAAGCCGGCGTACGCCGGGTTGGTCGCGTAGGCCTTGCCGCTGCCGGTGGTCGCCGCGGTCTGGCTGCCGGCGGTCTTGCCGAGGTCGGCGAGCGTCACGCCGTGGCGACGGTCGGTGACCCCGCCGACGCCGTTGGCCTGCGCCACCCACTGGCTGACCGAGAACGGGGCGATCGCGAGCGTCGAGCCGGTGTCGGCCGCGACGACTGCGGTGCCGTCGTGCTCCTCGATCGGCTTGCCGGCCGAGGTGTCGGAGACGAAGGAGTTCGTGCTCGTGAAGCCCGAGGCGTCGGTCAGACCGAGCTGGCCGAGGAAGTAGCTGCGGGTGCCCGAACCGAACTTGGGCAGGAGCGGCTGGATCTTGGACGCCTTGGTGCCGTCCGGACCCGTCGCGCTGCCGCCCACGGAGTTGTAGGTGCCGTCCGCGTTGAAGTACACGTAGGACACGTCACCGCGGTAGACGTTCCAGAGCGTCGGGGCCGTCTTGGCCTGCGTCCCGTCCCCGATGGAGAAGGGCACCTTCGCCAGCGGGCTGCCCGGTGCGTAGGCGACGTCGACCGCGTCGCGGGCGAACGGCACGTACGCCAGGACGCCGTCGGCCGACTGGTCCTTGGCGGCGGGGCCGCCCGACGAACGGGCGAAGTCGAGCTGGCCGACGACGGACTCGTCGATCGTCGTGCTCGTGCCGTCGGCCAGGGCGACGCCCGACTTGTTGGCGACCGCACCGACGGAGACGAGCAGCTCGTCACGGCCGGCACCGGAGCCGGAGACGCGCGGGATCGCCGCTCCGCCGGATCGCGTGACGACGGTGGGGCCGGCGTTCGTCGCGTCGTACGAGGCGATCTGGTTCCCCCCGACCGCTGCGGCGACGCCGTTCATGACGTCCTGGGTCGTGTCCGAGCCGAGGCCGACGAGCTTGCCGAACGCGTTCCCCGCGGGGTCGGCCTGGGCCGCCGGCACGGAGAGGGCACCGACGATCAGCGCGGCTGCACCGAACGTGACTGCCGACTTGCAGAAGGTGTTGACCTTCATGGCTGGTGTTTCCTTTCGTGGGTTCGACGCTGCCCAGGTGGCAGCGGTCGTGGGTGGAACTCGGTCACACGTGGGCGGCGGCCAGCATCGCCAGCCTCCGGCCACGGCGGATCAGGAACGGCCCCACGCCGAGCGCCGGCAGGCCGGCTCCGAGCGCCGCGGCGAGACCCAGGCGGGTCGCCGCGAGCGGTTGGTCGTGGGTGCGTTGGGTGGGTCCGGACGCCTCGTCGACGTCGTTGGTCGACACGGGAGGCGCGGCGTCGGCCACCGGGTCGACGGTCGCGTCCGGCAGGGTGTCGGTCGACGTCCCCGGGTCGGTGACGGGATCGGTGACGGTCTCCGTCGTGTCGGTGGGCGGTGGGACCGCCCCGTCGGTGCCGGACGCCGTCGGCTCGGTCGGCGCCGACGCCGCCGGCGGCTTCGGGCACGCCGCGGCGACCGTCCGGGCGTCGGTCAGACCAGCGGCGACCTGCCCGGCCGCTGCCCGCATGCTGCTCGCCAGCGGGACGTAGCCGGCGGGGAGCTCGCCCTGCTTCTCCCCCGGTACCTGACCGGCACCGCTCGCGTACCGGATGAAGGTGGCGTAGTCCGAACGCTCCGCCGGGCTCGAGGCGCAGACGTTCACGGCCGCGTAGCTGAGCATGGCCAGCGGGTAGGCCGCCGCGTCACGGTTCGCGGGGTCGGCCACGACGACGCCCGGCACGGTCGACGGCCGCATGGTCGCGATGCCCTTCGTGATCGCCTCGGTGGTCGGAGCGACGGCCTCGCCGGCGGCGTTCACGAGCTTCGCGGTGGGGAGCGCGTACCGGGCGGCCGAGGCCGTGTCGGTGATCGACAGCAGGAACCGGCTCCCCGGCACCTGGGCGCCGAGCGAGGTGTAGCCCTTCGGCTGCCCGAACGGGTTCCAGGAGTCCTTCTGGTTGGGGTCCGCCTTGAGCGTCCGGTAGGCGCCCTCGTGCATGTCGTTCATGTACGGGCGCATGTCCAGGGTGCCGTAGCCGGTCTCGTCCGGGTCGCCGCCCTTCGCGATGGTCAGGTCGGCCTTCGGGAAGCTGTCGATCGTCGTGTCGGTCGCCAGTGACAGCGGGCGGTAGGCGGGGTTGATCCGCATACCCCACTCGTCCGGGCGCCCGTCGAGGAACGCCGCCGCGACGGGGTCCGCCCGCAGCCACGCCCAGACCCGGGCGTTCGCGTTCGTGTCCCCGAGCGCGACCATCAGTCCGGCCGGGGCGGTGTCGCTCTTCGAGCCGACGAAGGTCGGGTTCAGCGCGAGGAACTCCGGGTCCGTCACGATGCTCGAGGCGTTCGCCGCCACGGTGGGGTCGCCCTTGCCACGGCCGGGCACGTCCGCCTGGTACGACTGCGTGAGCAGCTTCGCGACGAGCCGTGCGTCGAGGGTGAGCTCCTGCGCCTGCAGCCCGTTCCGCGCCTTGGCGGGGGCGTCCGGGTACAGCCGGTAGTCGATCGAGAAACCGATCACGATCGCCGACTGCGCCACGGGGGCGTACCGGATGGTCGTGTCCGGGGTGGTCGCGGGGTCGAGCGGGGTGTTCACCAGGGCGAGGCGCGATGCCCCACCGGTCGTCGAGACGATCTGGTGCTGTGCCTCCTCGTCGCCGATCTGCGAGTAGCCGTAGGTGGTGCCGAGTCCGCACAGTGCGGGCTGCCAGGCGGTGACCGCCTCGGTGGCGGGCTCCGAGCCGACCAGACGCTGCTCCGCGTTGCCGATCGGGCAGGCCTGGGCCACGGACTGGAACCCGAGGGGGAACACGACGCGGTTGCGCCAGGCCGATGCCGACAGGGGCGAGCCGGTGACACGGCCGGCGGCGGTCGACCCCGCGGTGCCGCCGTCGAGGTTGTGGCTGCCGCGCGGCACGATCACGAGCCAGCAGTCCCGCGGCGTCGTCCTTCCGGCAGCCACCCGGTCCTGCCCGCAGCCGAGCTGCGGCGCCTCGAGCCCCGACTGGGTCTCGAAGGTGACCTGACCGGTGCCGTCGCTCGCGGTGCGCGCGGCCGTGACCTCGTTCGTGGTCGTCGCGTCGAACTGCTTCGACAGCTCCGTCGTGCTCTTCGACAGGGTCCCGTCGACCGACCGGAAGGGCACGCGGTAGGCGCGGAGGAACGGGTTCTCGACGGGCGGGTCGAGCAGCAGGTCGGGGTTCGCGTCCGGTCCGGTCAGGGTCGGGTCCTGCAGCGGGTCGTCCCCGTTCACCAGGTCGCGCTTGGCGGCGCCGACGCCGGTCAGGGCCGCGATGGTCGACGACGGCGCGCCCCACTGGCACTGTTCGGGGGACGGCCCGGCCGCCTCGTCGCCCCAGCACTGCATGACCTGGACGTAGTCGGTGGCGTACTCACTCGGCGAGGTCGGCTTCGCACCGGTCCAGCTCACCGTGACGCCCTGGTCGGTGAGTTCGCGGGTCTGGCTGACCGTGAACGACATCTTCGAGAAGTCGGCCGCGTCGGGGTCGGGCGTGGTGGTCGATCCCCCCGGACCGAGGGCGGCCTGCGCGTCGACCCACGACTTCGTCACCGCGGACGAGGGTGTGGCCGAGGGCGCGGTGGCCGACGCCGGGATCGTGGCGACGAGCAACGACCCGGCGATGGTCGAGGTGACGGCACCGAAGACGAGGGCCGCGGAACCGAGTCGGACGAGGTGCTGGTTCTTCACTTCTGGGTCCTCCGTCGGGACACGAGCACGCCGATCAGCGGGGGCAGCAGGACCACGCCCAGCAGTGCGGCCACGGCGCAGAGCATCAGGGTGCGGGTCGGCGTCCAGCCGTCGGCCGCGTCGACCTCGACCGGCAGGGCGGCCACGTTCTGGCACACACCGCTGTCGGCGTCGCACTGCACGGGCGAGCCGTTGTTCAGTGCGGGCACCGCGCCGGTGCCACCGCTGCCGGTGCTGCCGCCGGAGAGCTCCGTCGACCCGCTCCCGGATCCCGAACCGGATCCGCCCGAGCCGCCGGAACCGGAACCCCCGGACCCGCTGCCCTTCGCACCGGTCCCCGAAGCGCCGCCGGAGCCCGAGCCGGAGCCCCCGGCCGCCCCGGTACCGCCACCGGAACCGCCTGCGCCACCACCGGCCGCGCCACCGCTCTGGGTCGGCGTCGTGGTGCCCTTCGCCCCGCCGGTGCCCGTGTTGCACTGGGTCGCGCCGAGCTTGTCGCACGCGGGCGGCTGCGGTGCCTTGACGGCGAGGGTGTTCTTGCCGTCGGCGGAGAACGTCGGGTTGTTGCACTTCCGGATGTCGATCTTCTTCGCTTCGACCCCGGGGATACGCCGCACCTGGTCGAGTCCGGCCTGCACCAGGTTGATCGGCAGTGGCGAGTATCCGAGCACCTCGGCCTGCTGCTGCCCCTCGCACAGGAAGTAGTAGTCGAACGCCCCGAGGGTCTTGCCCTTCGCCGGGGTCAGGCTCGCGTCCGTGGTCGTCGGCACCACCATGTAGGAGTACGACGACAGTGGGTAGGTGCGGGCGTCGGGGTTGTCGTAGACGCCGTCGAGGATCTGCGTCAGGTACGACGACGACCGCTTGTCCTGGTTGATCTTCGCGCCGAGCAGGCCCACCGCGACGTTCGAGGCGGTCGGTTCGACGTAGTAGCCGGCCTTGTTCAGCACCTTCGCCACCGGGTAGCCGGTCTTCAACGCGTAGGAGTACTCGACGTACGTGATCGTGCCGACGTTGGCCTTCTGGGCGACGTAGCCGGACACGCCCTGCGAGTTCGGCTGGGCGATGAACCCCTTGCCGGTGACCGTCGGGTAGTTCGACGTGATGCCGCACGGCAGCGGCCGGCCCGCCTGCTTGCAGTACGCGTTCCACTCGGACGGGTACTTCTTGCTCATCCAGGTGGTGAACTGCGCGGTCGACCCGGACCCGTCGGACCGGACGACCGGCACGACGCGGCGCTTCGGCAGGTCGAGCCCGGGGTTGTCGGCCTTGACCTTCGGGTCGTCCCAGCTCGTGATCTTGCCGGTGAAGATGCCCGCGAGCACCGGGCCGGACAGCCGCAGGTTGGTGATCTGCTTGCCACCGGCGCTGAGGTTGTACATGAACGACGTGCCACCGGCGACGATCGGCATGTACGCGTAGCCGACCGTCGGCGGGACGTCGGTGACCCCACCGTCCTTGATGCCGTACGGGATCTCGGAGACGGCGAAGTCGACCGTGCCCGCCTTGAACTGGTTGCGGCCGTCGGAGGACCCGGTGCTGGCGTACCGGACCTTCATCCCGTACTGCTGCACGTTCACGGCCCACTGCTGGATCGCGACGGAGCTCCACGACGAGCCGGCGCCCGAGATGGGCACGTAGGACTCGCCCGCGTCGGCCGCGGTGGCGGGGAGGATCGACAGGGCCAGTGCGGCGGCGGCCAGGACCGCGCCCATCAGACGTGTTCTGCGGGGTCTCACGAGGGGTCCTTCTGGGAGGCGTCGGCGGGGAACGGGTGGACGTAGCGGCGGGCGTGCCTGCGGACGAAACGGCCGACGGGGCGCCAGACCGGTTCGGCGGCGGCGACACCGCGCAGGACCAGGCGACCGAGCGCCCGGAAGCGGTCGTTGCGGCGCTCGCGGGTGGCGACGGTCTGCGACCCGATCACGCGGGCGATCACGAAGAGCACCAGGACGAGGAACATCAGGACCGCGGCCGCGCCGAAGCCGCGGGCGATCATGTTCGGTTCGGGCGACTTGACGAACTCGAAGATCGCCAGGGGCAGCGAGATCATCGGGCCGCTCGTCGGGTCGAGGTTCAGGTCGGGCGCGAAGCCGGCGGTCAGCAGCACCGGGCTCGTCTCACCGATGCCGCGCGCGGTGGCGAGGATGATCGCGGTCACCAGGCCGGAGCGGGACGTCGGCAGCACGACCCGCCACACCGTCTGCCACTGACCGGCACCGAGCCCGATCGACGCCTCCTTCAGCGTCGACGGCACCAGGCGGAGCACGACGTCGGCGGACCGGATCATGATCGGCAGCATCATCACGCTGATCGCCAGGGACGCCGCGAACCCGGACTTGTCGAAGCCGAGCCCGACGATGACGCTCGCGTAGATGAAGAGCCCCGCGACGATCGAGGGCAGCGCGGTCATCGCCTCGACGATGGTGCGGACGAACCGGGCGAAGGGTCCGGGCACCTCGGTCAGGAACAGCGCCGTGGTCACGCCGAGCGGCACCGTGATCACGAGCGCGATCGAGATCTGGATGAGTGACCCCGCGATGGCGTGCAGCACCCCGCCGGAGGTCATCGGGTCGAGCGGCCCGGTGAGCGCCATGTCCTGCGTGTAGAAGTTCCAGTGCGGCAGCGCCTTGGTGGCCCGGATCACGCTGAACGAGACGACGAACACCAGCGTGGCCACCACGACGAACGCCAGCGAGTGCACCGCGGCGGAGACGACCCGGTCACGGACCACGGCCGCGCTCTCGTTGGTGGCGACGAGGAGCGCGTAGAACACCAGGAACATCACGTAGGCGACGGCCGCGAAGGCGATCGGGCCGGAGACCGGGGCGAGTTCGGTGAACACGATCGACGTGACCGAGACCGAGGCGACCGCGGCACCGACGACGCAGAGCACGTCGCTGATCCGGGTGCCGCTGAACCGTCGCTCCTCGGGCCCACGGGCCGGCTCGGACTCGCGCTCGAGCCGCGGCAGGACCGTGCCGGAGCCGGAGCCCGAGGGCGTCGACACCGTCACCGGGCTGGCCGGGACGGGCGTCGACAGGGGGACGGTGGGCAGGGGTGACGTGACGCCCGACGGCGTCTGGGTGGTGTCGGTCATGGCTAGCTGCTCGCTCCCGAACGCGATCGGGCGACCACGGCGGACGCGGCGAAGTTGATGCACAGCGTCATCAGGAACAGCGTCAGACCCGCTGCCATGAGTGCCGACATGCCGAAGGGTGTCGCGTCGCCGTACCGCAGGGCGATCAGCGAGGAGACCGAGCTCGCCCCGGCCTGCAGGATGTGCGGCTGGATGGCGAACACCGGCGAGATGATCATGTAGACGGCGATGGTCTCGCCCAGCGCCCGGCCCAGACCGAGCATCGTCCCGCCGATGATGCCGCCCCGGCCGAACGGCAGCACGACCGAGCGGATCATCCCCCACCGCGTCGACCCGAGCGCGAGCGCCCCCTCACGCTCACCGAGCGGGGCCTGCGAGAACACCTCGCGCATGATCGAGGTGACGATCGGCGTGATCATCAGCCCGACGACGATGCCCGCGATGAACGTCGAGGCCGTGTACGCGGTCGGCGACGCGAGCGGGTCGTCGAGGTCGACGCCCGACACCGAGAAGAGCGGGATCCAGCCGAACCACTGCGAGATCCACCGCGACACCGGCGTGATCTGCGACTGCAGGAAGAAGAAGCCCCAGAGCCCGTAGACGACGCTCGGGATCGCGGCCATCAGGTCGACGAGCCCGATGAACGCCTTGCGGATCCGCAGGGGTGCGTACTCGGTGATGTACAGCGCGGTGCCGAGCGAGAGCGGCAGGGCGAACGCGATCGCGACGGCGGCGATCAGCACCGTGCCGACCAGCACTGCGGCGATGCCGAACCGGTGTGCGTCGGGGTCCCAGGCCTGCGTGGTGAGGAACCCGAACCCGGCGACGCGCAGGGCCTCGGCGGCCCGGACGGCCAGGAACAGCCCGACGAGCAACATGATCGCGAGGACGGTGACACCGCCGGCACGGGCGATGTTCCGGAACCTGACGTCCGATGGGTCCCGCACAACCGTGAGCAGGCGGGGCGAATCTGTGGACAACGGCATCCTTCGGAATCCGGGGCAGCAGGTCGGGTGCGCCGGGGGATGCTGCGCTCCTGTTCCGGCGGGCATCACATTGGCAGTCGCTCGACCAACGAAGGCCCCTCAGCCGGCGTCCAGGAAACGGCTCAGAAGTGAACAGACGGGTTTCCTGAGCGGATCGCAAGCTCCGTGTGGTCGCCACACCCTCCGTTCGGGGGCGGACGGAGCAGTCCGGGGTACAGCGATCGGGGCACAAGCCCGATGCGCCACAGAACCCCAGATCGGAAGGTGGTTCGTTCCCGGAACCAATATTTCCTCACACTCACGCGCCCCCCTCCCGGCACTGGGTGAACACCCAGGGGAACGAGGCTCGAGCTTCCGGTCCCGCGTATCAAACTTGTCGTTGCACATTTCACCGGATAGCGGCAGATTGGTCTCCGATCGGCGAAGGACGTCGATCGGGAGGGCACCCAATGACGTCGTTCACCGTCTCCACGAGCAAGATCGCAATTGTCGGGCTGTTGACAACCGGGTTGTGCGCGTCCATGTTCGCCGCTCCGCCAGCTCACGCTGCCACGGGAGCACCTGCGGCTTCGGTCACCTCGATCGTCGAGGACCTCGATCTCCAGGCCGCCGACGTCGAACGCGGGCTGGCGCTGATCGAGAGCGTTCCGGAAGCCGTCCTCCTCCAGGGCCAGACCGCGTACGAGGAATGGGCAGCTGGCAACCCGCTGGTCCAGCGAGCAACTCGTGCGAGCATCCTCGAGTGCACGGGAGCGATCGCGCTCGTGATCGCCTCAACGGCATTCCCCGTCGCGAAGATCTTGAAGATCAAACGTTTGATCAACTCGCTCGGCGGCGTCACGAAGGCAGTCCGGATCATGTGGGGCGCGTCCTTCAGCTGGGAGAAGATCCGGGCCCTCGGCGGGGCTGCGGCTGCGCTGGGGGCTGAGCTCCTCGGCATCGCGGCAGTGAAGCGAGGGTGCTTCCGATGAGGCGCCGGGCGCCGGCCTTCATCGTCCTCTTCGGGATCGTGTCGACGGTCGGCGCCTGGCTCTCGCTCGATCTGCTCTACGCGTGTTTGGCCGCGCTCGCGACGATCACGTACGCCGCCTTCGCTCCGAGCATCGTCGGGAGTACCCCGATCCCCCCGGGGTGCGCACCAGACCCGGCAAAGGTGCGAAGTTGGCGTGAGACGCATTCGGACTCGACGGTGAGCGAAGCGATCGATGCCGTCACCAAGCGTGAGCGCATCGACTCGGAGGCCCGTGGAGACAACGGCTCCGGGTGACCCGCCCGGCGCCGCTGACTCCGACCACGCTGACCGCCCACGCAGGACCGGCGACGGTTCCATGCGCACAGCAGTCGGATCCCCGCGCGAGCACCACGACGACGCACGATTCCACCGCAGATGGGCAACTTTGCGTCCCCCGAACTTCCCTAGGCTCGAGACGATCCGGTAACGCGCACCACTCGTCCGCAGATCCGCGGCCGACCCCGATGACGGGAGGTTCGACATGTCCCAGTTCGCCCAGAAGATCTCGCAGGACGCCATCGTCGGAGAGCCCGAGGTCGTCGAGGACCACCTGTCCGTGCGCGAGATCGCCGCCCACCCCGCCTGGCTCCGGCTCAAGCTTGCAGTCGTCGCCCTGCAGGCCCTGCAGACGCGGGACGGCTCCGTCCCCGAACCGTCCGACCACGCCGCTGCCGCCGGTCACGTCGCGGTGATCGTGCCGGCCGTCGCCGAGCTGGCACCGCACTTCCCGCACGACGCCGCGTTCCTGCAGGTGCTGCAGCTCGACTTCGCACGCTGGCAGGAGCAGGGCTTCGGGGTCCCCGACTTCCTCGACTCCCTCACCGCGTTCCAGCCGCAGCAGCACCGCGTCGACGGGCTCGGCCACCTGGTCGTGTTCCCGATGGTCACCCAGAACGGCAGCACCTCGCGCTTCGTCGAGGCGGTCCTGGTCGAGGTCATCTGGCCGGAGTTCATCGCCGAGCTCGAGGCCGGCGACCACGGCAACGCGTTGTTCGTCGCACTGCGCTTCGTCGACTTCACTCCGGGGTACGACACGAACTCGGCGGTGCTGTTCCCCGAGACCGTCGCGATGCGCTCGATCCCCGCCTTCACGTGGGGCGCGATCTTCCAGGACCGCGAGGCCGCCCGCTACCGCCGGGTCGTCCGTGCCGCCGCCGACGTCACCAAGCTCGAGCTGCCGGCCGAGGCCGCTGCGATGCTCGACGACCAGCAGCTGACCGAGCGGGTCTTCGTGATGTGGGACATCATCCACGACCGCTCGCACATGCGCGGGGACCTGCCCTTCGACCCGTTCATGATCAAGCAGCGGATGCCGTTCTTCCTCTACTCGCTCGAGGAGCTCCGCTGCGACCTGACCGCGTTCCGCGAGTCCGTGCGTCTGGAACGCGAGCTGTCCGCCGGACCCGACACGGGCCTCCAGGACGCGCAGCGCGCCATCCGTGACCACGCGCGCCTGGTGCAGTACGCAGTCGTCTTCGACCGCATCTTCCGCTTCGCGATCACCGGCAGCCGCATCCGCAACTACGACGGACTGGGCGGCCAGCTGCTGTTCGCCTGGATGCACCAGCACGGCGTCCTGCACTGGACGGACACGCAGCTGACGATCGACTGGCCCGAGGTGCCGGACGTGATCATCGCCCTGAGCGACGAGATCAACGAGCTCTACCGGCGCTCGATCGACCGGCCGAAGTCGGCGCACTGGCTCGCCGCGTACGAGATGCTGACCCGCACGCTCACGCCGCACCCGGCGTCGAAGTGGGCGCGTGGCCTGCCCGACGAGACGCTCGCCGGACCGCCGCGCGGCTACACCGATGCGGTGCTCGACGACGAGTTCCCGCTGTCGATGTTCTACGAGGCCCTCGACAAGAAGATGGCGACCGTCATCGCGTCCACGGCCGGCATCACCGGCACCACGGACGCCGAGCTCGTCGGCGAGGCCGCCGCGTGACCGACGGCTCGGTGGCCGGTCGCCTGGTGCTGATCGCCGGTGCGACCAGTGCCAGCGGCGCAGCCGTCGCGCGTGCACTCACCGCCGCCGGTGCGGCCGTCGTCGCGGTCGGCACCAGACCCGACGCCCTGGAGGCCCTGCGCGCGTCCGTCCCGGGCGTCGCGACGCGGACGTGCGACCTGTCGGACCTCGGTGCGGTCACCGCGTTGGCCGACGACGTCCACGCGGACGCCGGCCGCGTCGACGGACTGGTCCACCTGGTCGGCGGATGGCGCGGCGGTGGCAGCATCGTCGGCCAGTCCGACGCGGACTGGGACTTCTTCGACCGCGCCTTCCGGACCCTGCGGAACACGACCCGGGTCTTCCACGACGACCTGGTGGCGTCCCCTGCCGGACGGCTCGCGTTCGTGTCGTCCACCGCGGTCGACTCCCCCACCGCCGGCGCCGCGAACTACGCGGCGGCGAAGGCCGCGTCCGACGCCTGGGTCCGGGCCGTCGCGCAGGGGTTCCGGAAGGAGGCACCGGAGACCGCCGCGGCCGCCGTGTTCGTCGTCGGTGCACTGTCCGGCCTCGAGGACCGGCTCGGCACCGAGGTCGTCCGGCTCTGGGACACCCCAGCGGCCGACGTCAACGGCGCCCGCATCCCGCTCACGGCGCCCGATCCCTCGAACCTAGGATGAACGCGTGACCCTCCGACTGCACGACCTGGACCTGCGGGGCTTCGCCTCGGACAACTACGCCGGCGTCCACCCCGAGATCCTCGCCGCCATCGCCGCGGCCAACGACGGCCACCAGATCGCCTACGGCGAGGACGTCTACACCGCACGTCTCAACGAGGTGATCCGCGAGCACTTCGGGTCGCAGGCCGAGGCGTTCCCGGTGTTCAACGGCACCGGCGCGAACGTCGTCGGGCTGCAGTCGATGCTGCCGCGGTGGGGAGCGGTCGTCTGCACCGCGACCGCGCACATCCACACCGACGAAGCCGGTGCGCCCGAGCGCGTCGCCGGCATCAAGCTCCTGCCGGTCGAGGCACCCGACGGCAAGCTGACGCCCGAGCTCATCGACCGCGAGGCCTGGGGCTGGGGCGACGAGCACCGCGCCCAGCCGCTCGTCGTGTCGATCACGCAGACCACCGAGCTCGGCACCGCCTACACGGTGGACGAGGTCCGGACGATCGCCGACCACGTCCACTCGCTCGGCATGAAGCTGCACATGGACGGCGCCCGCATCTCGAACGCCGCGGCGTCCCTCGGGGTGCCCCTGCGCGACTTCACCACCGACGCCGGTGTCGACGTGCTGAGCTTCGGCGGGACGAAGAACGGCATGCTCTACGGCGAGGCGATCGTCGTGCTGAACCCCTCGGCCTCCGAGGGGTTGCACTACCTGCGCAAGATGAACATGCAGCTCTCGTCGAAGATGCGGTTCGTCTCCGCGCAGCTCATCGCGCTGCTCAGCGACGACCTGTACCTGCGCTCCGCCGGGCACGCCAACGCCATGGCCGCCCGACTGCGCGGTGCGCTGGAGGCCGGTATCGCCGACGGCAGCATCCGGGGTGTCGGCTTCAGCCAGCAGACCCAGGCGAACGGCGTCTTCGCGACCCTGCCCGCCGGGGTGGCCGACCGGCTGCGGAAGCACTTCCGGTTCTACGACTGGGACGCCAGCCGCAACGAGGTGCGGTGGATGTGCGCGTACGACACCTCGGAGCAGGACATCGACGACTTCGTCGCGGCGCTGACGCGGGAGCTCGACGCCGCCTGAGCCGGCACCGTCCGGTCCGGCGCGCACCGGTCGGGCGCGCGCCGAGTCGGCACCGGCGGTCGGTTCATCCGAACGGGATGACCCGCACCACGATCGCCACCACGAGCATCGCCATCGCGACCACGGCCGCCCGCCACAGCACCTTCCGGTGGTGGTCGCCGAGGTTCACGTTGGCCAGCGACACCAGCAGCAGGATCGCGGGGACGAGCGGGCTCTGCATGTGCACCGGCTGCCCGACGACCGAGGCCCGCGCCATCTCGGCCGGCGTGATCCCGTACGCCGAAGCGCTCTCGGACAGCACCGGCAGGATCCCGAAGTAGAACGCGTCGTTGCTCATGAAGAACGTCAGCGGCATGCTCAGCACACCGGTGATGCCCGCCAGGTACGGGCCCATCGAGTCGGGGATCACCGCGACGAGCCAGTCGGCCATCGCCGCGACCATCCCCGTACCGTCGAGCACCCCGATCAGCACCCCGGCGGCGAACACCATCGACACGACACCGACGATGCTCGGGGCGTGCGCGACGATCTGCGCGGTCTGCTGCTTGAGCTGCGGGAAGTTCACGAGCAGGGCGATCGCCGTGCCGATCATGAACACGAAGTGCAGCGGCAGCAGGCCCAGCACGAGCGCCACCATCACGGCGACGGTCAGCGCCAGGTTGAACCAGATCCGCTTCGGCCGCAGGGTCGGGCGGTTCGGGTCGAGCATCGTCTCGGCCATGGTGCCGGCCCCCGTGCCGCCCTCGTCCCCCGAACCCGCGCCGTCCACGCCCTCGCCGTCCGCACGCCGACCGTCGGCCTTCCCGCCGCGCAGTCCGAGCGCGACCGTGGGGCTCGTGAACATCCCGCCGCCGGTCCCACCCACCGCCGCGAGCACCCGTGAACCGGCCCGGGCGTTCGCCTGCTCCGGCGCCCGCGCACCCCGCGAGGCCTCGGTGAACTCGATCAGCCCGAGGCGCTTGCGCTCCCGCAGGCCCATCGTCCACGCGAACGTGAAGCACAGCAGCAGCCCCACCACGAGCGACGGCACGAGGGGCACGAAGATGTCCGTCGGATCGATCTTCAGCGCGGCGGCGGCACGGGCGGTGGGCCCGCCCCACGGCACGATGTTGAGCGTTCCGTTCGTCAGACCCGCCACACACGTCATCACGACCGGGCTCATGCCGAGCTTCAGGTAGATCGGCAGCATCGCCGCCGTGACCACGATGAACGTCGTCGAGCCGTCCCCGTCGAGCGAGACCGCACCGGCCAGCAGAGCCGTGCCGAGCACGATCTTCGCCGGGTCGTTGCCGGTCACCCGCAGGATGAACCGGACGAGCGGGTCGAACAGGCCGACGTCGATCATCAGCCCGAAGTACATGATCGCGAACATCAGGAGCGCGGCCGTCGGTGCCAGCGTGCCGATCGCCTCGGTCACCATGTCGCCGAGTCCCAGACCCGCCCCCGCGAACAGTCCGAACACGGTCGGCACGATGATCAGCGCGAGCATGGGCGACATGCGCTTGGTCATGATCAGGACCATGAAGGTCAGGACCATCGCGTACCCGAGGATGACGAGCATCAGGACTCCTTCGTCCGTGTCTGGCAGTCCGGGCACGCTACGACCCGGCCTGGAGGCGCGGCGCGCTTCTGCACATTGGCGCACCATCGCGCGTTGACCGCTTTCTGCGCATTGTGCGCAGGCAGGTCGGGTCGCCCTCCGTACGCTGGGGTCGTGACCGACGACCGTTCACGGCGCCCCAGGCTCCGCTTCGCCACCGAGGTGCTCGTGCTGCAGCTCGCCGTGGTGGTCGCCGTCGTCGCCCTGACCAGTGCCGTGTTCGTCCGGATCGAGGTCACCCGGCTCGAGCGCGCTGCCGAGGGGACCGCACTCGCGATCGCACAGAGCGTCGCCGCGCAGTCCGACGTCCGGGCCGCGGTCGCCCGGCTCAGCGTCGACGGCACCGACCTCGACCCCGCGGTCCTCGCCGACGGCCCCGTCCAACGGGCGGCACTCGCGGCCCAGCGCCGGACCGGGGCACTCTTCGTCGTGGTCACCGACGACCGGGGCATCCGGCTGGCCCACCCCGACACCGACCGGATCGGCGAGATGGTGAGCACCTCCCCCGACGCCGCACTCGCGGGCCGCGAGACCGTGTCCTGGGCGCGCGGCACGCTCGGTGAGTCGGCGCGGGCGAAGGTGCCCGTCTCCGCGCCCGCAGCCGGCGGGGCGGAGACGAGCCGGGCCTCCCGGCAGTCCGCCGTCGTCGGCGAGGTGAGCGTCGGGTTCAACCGGGCACGCGTCTACGACACCCTGGTCGAGGACAGCATGCCGGTGATCGGTGCCGGACTGGCGGCGGTCCTGCTCGCGGTGATCGCCTCGGTGCTGATCCGGCGGCGACTGGTGCGGCTGACGCTCGGGCTGCAGCCGGAGGAGCTCGTGACGCTCGTGCAGAACCAGCAGGCCGTGCTCGGCGGTGTCGGTGAAGGCGTCATCGCGATCGGGCCGTCGGGGGTCGTCACCGTCTGCAACCCCGAAGCCGTGCGACTGCTCGGACTGCTGGACCCGGTCGGTCGTCCGGTGGCATCGCTCGACCTGCCCGCGCCGCTCGGGTCGATGCTGGACGTGACCACCGCGGCTCCGGCGAGCGCCACGATCGTCGCCGGGCACCGGGTGCTGCTCGTCGACGTCCGCACGGTGTTCCGCGACGGACGCGACCTGGGCCGGGTCGCCGTCCTGCGCGACCGCACCGACGTCGAGGCCCTGACCCGGCGACTCGACGCCGTCGGGGCGATGAGCACGGCGCTCCGCGCACAGCGCCACGAGTTCGCGAACCGGCTCCACGCGATCTCGGGGCTGCTCGACATCGGCGAGACCGCCCGGGCGCGCGCGTACCTGGCGGACGTGCAGGAGCGCGGGCCGCTGCGCTACCCGGTGCAGCACGCCGACCGGTTGACCGAGCCGTACCTGCAGGCGTTCCTCGGGGCGAAGGGGGTCGAGGCTGCCGAGCGTGGGGTGCTGCTGCGGATCGGGGCGGAGACGCTCGTGCAGGGGAC
The DNA here is from genome assembly GCF_003234735.1 of Curtobacterium sp. MCLR17_040. NCBI lineage: Bacteria > Bacillati > Actinomycetota > Actinomycetes > Micrococcales > Microbacteriaceae > Curtobacterium > Curtobacterium sp. MCLR17_040. The sequence continues at coordinate 16,680 of NZ_QKTE01000021.1, forward strand.
GATCACCGAGCCGGGCGACGTGACGACCGTGCTCGGCAACCTGGTCGACAACGCGGTGTCGGCGGCCCTCATCGGGGACGAGCAGTCGAGGGACGGCGGATCCCCGTGGGTGGAGGTCGAGGTGCTCGACGACGGCGCGACCCTGCACCTGTCGGTGATGGACTCCGGGCCGGGGGTGCCGGGCGATGGCGCGGACTCGCTGTTCGCGCGCGGGCCGGCGGCTGCTCCTGCGTCGGAGGACGTCTCGCAGGTGCACGGGCTCGGGATCGGGCTGCCGTTGTCGCGGGAGATCGCCCGGCGGCACGGCGGTGACGTGTGGCTCGCCTCCCCCGGCGGCGACGACCACGGCGCGGTCTTCTGCGCCCGGCTGGAAGGAGTGGTGTCGTGAGTTCCGTCTTCACCGTGCTGGTGGTCGACGACGACTTCCACGTCGCCGACCTGCACCGGCGGCAGGTCGACGAGGTACCGGGGTTCCGGGCGCTCGAACCCGTCGGGACCCTCGCGTCCGCCCGCTCCGCGCTGTCGAGCGGGACCGTGGACCTGGTGCTCGTCGATGTCTACCTTCCCGACGGCAGCGGGCTCGAGCTGCTGCGGTCGATCGACACCGATGCCTTCGTGCTGAGTGCCGCCTCGGACTCCGGCACCGTTCGCCGGGCGATGCGGAGCGGGGCACTCGCCTACCTGATCAAGCCCTTCGCAGCCGGGGTGCTGGCCGAACGACTGCAGGCGTACGCACGGTCGCGGAACGTGCTCGACGAGCGGTCGACCCTCGATCAAGAGGCCGTCGAGCGGGCGTTCCGGATCCTGCACGCCGGCGACAGCGGTGGGGCGTCACCGTCCCGGGCGGCCACCGCGGCCCTGGTGCTCGAGCAGCTCGTCGCCGGTGAGGAACGATCTGCCGCCGAGGTGGCTGCGGCGATCGGGGTCTCGCGGGCGACGGCGCAGCGGTACCTGGCGCAGCTCACGGCGGACGGGACCGTGGCGATGCAGTTGCGGTACGGGGCTGCGGGGCGGCCGGAGCACCGGTACGTGCGGCGGTGACGGACGCTGCTGCCCCTTGCGTATTTCACCGGATACCGGCAGGTTTGGTCCGACACGCTCCGCGCAGCCTCACTGCGCGCACGAGCGCGATGACCGCCCCAGAAGGAGATCACGTGATCGCGATCGAGATGGCAGCCGCCGTCCTGACCATCGTCTTCGTCGTCCTGCCGGCGCGGGGCACCATCGGCAGGAACGGGCTCGTCGGCATCCGTACCCGGGCAACCATGCGCAGCGACGAGAGCTGGATCATCGGCCACCGAGCAGCGATCGTCCCGACGAGCATCGCCGGCGGCGCGACGGTTGCAGTGAGCCTGGTCTACATCGCGCTCGGACGCGCCGACGACATCCCCGCGTTCGTCGCGTGCGCCGCGATCCTCGTCGGCGGAGCCTTCTGGGGTGTGGTGGCCGCAGGACGCGCGACCAGGTGACGGCGGACGCGGGGGCCCGGGCGTGGTTCAGCGCTGACGTCGTCGAGCTGCTCGAGATGGTCAGCCCGTACCTCCAGGTCGTCGCGGTGCCGTACACCCACGCTGACGCCTGACCCTTCCGGCCGCCTCAGGAGGGGCGCGCGCCCTAGCCCTGTCCCTGGTCCGTGAGGCGCCATCCGGACGCCGTCTTCGTGAAGCAGAAGCTCCACGTGCGCGTCCCGTTCATCGGCTCCGATTCCTCCGACGCTCGACTCGTCACCGTCGTGTCGACACACGACTCCGTCCTGTGGCCAGGGTTGAACGGCACCGATTCCGCCTTGTCCGCGACGGTGTACTTCCGCAGCGTCGGGTTCCGGCACCACGCCCACGTGCTGTCGAGCGTCAACGCCTTCGTCACGTCACACCGCTGCGCCTTCGCCGCAGCCAGGTACACCTTCGTCACCTCGACGGCGGTTGCGGACGACGGCGGCAACCGGGGCGAACTGCACCCGGCCACCAGTGCGAGCCCCGACGCCAGCACGGCGGTCACGAGGACCGAGCGTTGCACGAGCAGGAGCCGTCCGTGCGGTCTGCTCATACGCATCAAGTCCACCCCTCACGGCGCCGCGGACGGTCCGCTGGTCTCGCCCAGCAAAGCGCACCACCCCGATCAGAGCCATGAGCACCCCCACAGCCAGGTCCGCCGCTGACGGACTGGAGGCGCGGGGCGGGGCCGCACCGGGCCTCCAGTCCGTCAGGTGGTCACGCGACGATCTGCACCTGCGTGGGCACGTCGGTGACGGTGAACGGGGCGGACGTGCCGCGCACGTTGACCCGGTAGTCGCCGCGGAAGCCGCGGACCTGCACCCGACCGCGGTCGTCGGTGCGGAGCACCGTCGGGCCGCGCCACCACTCCTCCTTGACCAGGCGGCGGAGGGCCTCGTACGACGGCTTGGGTGTCCCGTCGGCGCGGACGAGTCCGATCGGAGCGCCGAGCCAGGCGCCGGCGTCGGTGATGCCCCAGTAGGTGATCGCCTCGACGGAAGGGTGGCCGACCAGGCTCCGGTAGTGCCGTTCGATGTCGTCGGCCTGGCGCGCCTCACCCTCGGGCGTCGACGGCCACGAAGCGACCTGGTGGTCGTTGAGGTCGACGATGTGTGCGGGCATGAGGTCACCGGAGACGAGCGAGGTCTCGGTCAGGTGCAGCGGCAGGCCGTAGCGGGCGAACCGGTCGACCATCGCGAGCATCGTGTCCTCGCCCCAGTAGCCCTGGTGCATGTGGGTCTGCAGTCCGATGGCGTCGATCTGCACGCCGGCCTCGAGCACGCCCTCGATCAGGCACTCGTACGCGCTCGACAAGTCGAAGTCGTTGAGCAGCAGGGTGACGTGTGGATTGGCGGCGCGGGCCTCCTCGAAGGCCATCCGGATCATCGGGATGCGGCCCTTGGCCCGGGCGAGCGGGGTGATCGCGTTGTCGCCGTTGTCGAACACCGGCATGATGACGACCTCGTTGATGGCGTCCCAGGTGTCGATCGTGCCGGCGAAGGCGGAGACCTCGCGGCGGATGCGCTCCCGCTGGAGCCGCTCGACCTCGTCCAGCGGGAGCCCCAGCAGCCAGTCGGGCTGCACGGTGTGCCAGACGAGCGGGTGACCCTTGAGGGCGATGCCGCGGTCGCGGAACCACTGCGCCGTCGTCAGGAGTCTGGCGGTGTCCGGGGCTCCGCGCTCGGGCTCGAAGCGGCCCCAGTAGAACGGGAGCGTCGCGGTGTTGAAAACGTCCGTGTAGAGGTCGGCGAGGTGCTCGGTGGCTGCTTCGTCCTGCGCTTCGGCGTTGGCTTCGCCGGTCGGTTCGCCAGTCGCTTCGCCGTTGGCCAGTCCGATGAAGTCGAAGCCGATGTTGCCGAAGGCGAAGGCATGGCGGGTCTGCTCGACGGTGATGTCGGCATCGGGGATGGGATTGCCTTCGGCATCGACGATCGTCAGGGTCGTCTCGCCGAAGCGGTGCTCTGTTGCGTGCGTCATCGCGCGTCCTCCGACGTCGTCGTCCGGGATTTGTTGTGCGCGCAAACATAGCAGCGGGGATCGTCGCCGTCACCCGGAAGACGGCCGGGGGTGAGAGGATGCGTTCGCATCCGCACTGCTGCGGGGCGCACGGCATCAGTGTCGGGCCGGAAATCGATGTCAACCAAGACCGAGTCGGCCTTGCTGTGAGGTGGCCCCCGTGGTCTTGTTGGAAGCAGAACGTGCAGGCGCCCTGCGTCGCGAGCTGGAAGCCGCGCGCGCGGACGGCCACACGCGCACACGGCTGGAACCGTTCCCGAGCCGCGCGGGCGCACGATGGCTGCTCCGGCTCGCGTTCGCCGTCCCGTTCCTGGTGCTCGCAGCCGTCAGCGCCGACCCCACCGTGGCCGACGTCACCGTCAACCGCTCCGTCGTGGACCACGTCGCGACACTGAGCTGGGACCGGGCGGACGTCTCGTGGCTCAGCGAGCTGTACCCGCCGCTGGGCACGATCCTCGTGCGGCTCATCCCCGGTGGCGCCGCCGGACTCGCGGTCGCCGGGGCACTGGTCGCCGGGATCCTGCTGCAGCAGCTGCTCGAGGCCATGGTCCAACGACGCTTCCCGTGGTGGAAGAGCACGGTCTTCCTCGTCGCGATCGGCGCGAACCCGCTCTTCGCGTACACCGCCACGGGCAACTTCGAGGCGCTCCTCGGCATCGCGCTGTTCGGGATCGGCGCGATCAACATGGTCCGCTTCGTCTCCAGCCGGAACACCAAGGCCGGCTTCGAGTCGGGGATCCTCTTCATGCTCGCGGCGTTGGCGGACGCTTCGGGGCTCGTCCTCGTGGTCGCGGCGGCGATCACGGCCCCGCTGCTCTCCGTCGCACGGCGGAGCGAGTCGGGCGCGAGATGGTCGAACGTGCTCATCGTGCTGTTCCCGACCATCGCGGTCTTCGGTGCGGTGATGTTCCTCGAGGCACTGTTCGGACGGAACCCGTTGCTGGTGTTCCAGAACGCCGTCCACTACGACCCTGCGCTCTGGGGGCTGGTCCCGGAGCTCGTCACGACGCTCAACGGGCTGCTCATCCTCGCCCCGGTCGCGAGCGGTTGCGCCCTGGCATTGCTGAGTCGTCGGCCCGGTTCGGTCCTGATCTCGGTGTTCGTCTTCGGGGCACTGATCATCGGCTACGTGGGTGGCCTCATCCCGGTGAACTCCGCGGGCAACGTGTTCCTCATCATGACGATGATGGGCATCGCCGTGGTCCCCGCCGCCCGGACCACCCGGGCGAGCGGCCTGATCGCCGCCGTGGGCGCGGCGCAGATCGTGATCGCGTGGGCGGCTGCGTTCAACCGGCCGATCACGCTGGAGTGGATGGCCGCCATCGGTGACTCCCTCGGGTGGTGGTGACGAGTGACCACCCCGCACCTCTCCGGGCTCGGCCGGCACACAGCCACGTCCCGACCCGATGAACTCACCGAGCTCGAGGCCTCCGGGATCGACCCGGCGTTGCAGCGCCCCGGATCCGGGCAGCGGTACCTCGCCGAGGACTGGATGCCGGTCCGCGTGCTGCAGGACGGCAGCATCCTCGTCCTCACCTCCGGCCGGGCCGACGACGCCGCACTCGGGGATGCGTTGTCCGAGGAACTCGGGGCTCCGGTCACGTTCGTCTCCGTCGACAGCTGGACCCTCCGCCGTGCCGTGCTGAGCCAGTTCCACGGGGCCGTGGCCGATGCCGCTGCGAACGAACTCCATGACCGGAACCCGACGCTCTCCGCCCGCGTCGTCTTCTCGCGGTCGCAGAAGGCCTCGGGCATCGTCCTCGCCGTGATCGCCGTGGCGTGCGGGATCATCTGGCCGGTCCAGACCGCGATCGCAGCGCTGATCGCAGCCAGCCTCGTGTTCCTCGCCGGGACGGGCTTCAAGTTCGTCGTCGCCACGCAGGGAGCCCGCTACGACGTCGTCGAACGGATCACCGACACCGAGGTCACTGCCCTGGACGACGCCGACCTCCCCGGCTACACCGTCCTCGTGCCCGTGTTCCGCGAAGCGAACATCGTCGCCCAGCTGATCGACAACCTCGGCGGCCTGGACTACCCCGTGCACAAGCTCGAGGTCATCATCCTGACCGAGGAAGAGGACCAGGAGACACGGGACGCGATCGCCGCGGCGAACCCGCCACCGCACTTCCGCGTCATCACCGTGCCGAAGGGACACCCGCAGACAAAGCCACGTGCGTGCAACGTCGGACTCTACGTCGCGACCGGCGAGTACCTCGTGATCTACGACGCCGAGGACACACCAGACCCCGACCAGCTGAAGAAGGCACTGATCGCGTTCGAGCGCGGTGGCGAGGCCACGGTGTGCGTGCAGGCGGCGCTGAACTACTTCAACGCCCGCGAGAACGTCCTCACCCGCATGTTCACGCTGGAGTACTCCTACTGGTTCGACTACATGCTGGCCGGTCTGGACCACGCGTCCTTGCCGATCCCCCTGGGCGGCACGTCGAACCACTTCCGCACGGCATCGCTCATCGAGCTCGGCGGCTGGGACCCCTACAACGTGACCGAGGACGCCGACCTCGGCATCCGGGCGAGCGCCGTCGGGTACCGCGTGGGCGTCATCAACTCCACCACCATGGAGGAGGCCAACACCTCGGTGCCGAACTTCATCCGGCAGCGGTCCCGCTGGATCAAGGGCTACATGCAGACCAGCTTGGTCCACGCCCGTCGGCCGCTCGCACTCGTCCGGGAGATCGGACTCGTCCGGTTCGCGGCGTTCGTCCTGCTCATCGCGGGCACCCCGGCGACGTTCCTCTGCGTGTTGCCGTTCTACGCGCTCACCGCCGTCACGTTCTTCCTGCCGCGGGAGACCGTGGACGCACTGTTCCCGGTGTGGGTGCTGTGGCTGTGCCTGTTCAACTTCCTGGTCGGCAACGCGATCATGATCTACCTGTCGATGATGGGCCCGTTCAAGCGCGGGACCTTCCACCTGATCCTCTGGTCGCTCCTGAACCCCGTGTACTGGACGCTGCACTCCATCGCCGCCTACAAGGCGCTCTGGCAGCTCCTGACCCGGCCGCACTACTGGGAGAAGACGGAGCACGGGCTGACGAACCAGGGGTCTGCGACGGTGACGTCGCCCGACTCGCCGCGCTGAGCGGGAGGCCCGCCAGGGAAGCGGCTCCGGTTCGCCGGAGGCCCACGAACGGGAGGATGCAGCAGGCCGCCGCCGTAGGGAACACTTGCCACGACATGCGCACTCGGTCCCCCCACGCCCGCCGCGGCCTTCGACGCAGCACCTTGGTCATCGGCGTCGCCGTCGTGGCCCTCGTGTCATTCACGGCCTGTTCTGATCACCCGACGCCGGAGGAGAACGACAAGGCCCACTCCGACTGGATGCAGCGCGTGCAGGACCGATGGGCCGGACAACCTGGCGGACTCGGCAGTGGTGCCGGCACCAACGATTCATCCAGCCGACTCTCCCTCGGCACCGACGGAGCCGGAGACCGTGCGCGGATCCGCGTCTCGATCACCTGCCAGGGTGACGAAACCGTGCAGATGGCCGTGTGGGCCGGACGCATCGGTGCGAACGGGTCGGAGACGGGCAAGCGACTCACGTCACGCTCCGTCCAATGCGGACACGACGAGGACCTGTACGTGGTCACGTCGAGCGCGGCGATCACGATCGGCCCGACCGCCGGAGACGGCACCGTCGGCTGGTACGCGGCGGCCTACGGCGATCTCGCTGCGCGCACGCGCTGAGCTCGCGCCACGATCGGCGATCAGACGCCTCTGGCGAGGTACGCTCACCTCGTGAACGGTCCCCAACCTGATCTCGTCGCAGACATGAGAACACTCGTCGATCGGTACGGCTGGGGAATCCAACACGTCCTACCGAACGTCGATACTGACGAAGCACCGTTCTCCTACACGGTCGGGCTCACCGCCCGAGGATGGCCCGAGCTCATCATCACAGGGCTGCCGGCAGACGTCGCGCAACAGTTCATCCGCAACGGAGTCGACGAGCAGCAGGAGCACGGACCGTTCCAGGCGGGCGACCGGACCGAAGAGCTGACGGAGTCAGGCTTCGTTCTGTTCACGGAGGCGGAAGACGTTCACGGCATGACCGTGACGGCGGCCATCGTTGGGTCGTTCACTGCGCTGCAGATGGTGTGGCCCGACTCTCACGGGCGCTTCCCCTGGGATGACGGACATCGCAACCCGAAGAACGCGCAACCGCTCCTCGGAGCAAAGCCATCGGGCGGCAGTCCGCTCGCCTGAAGGGCGGATACGATCGTGCGCGCATCCTGATCCAGCGAGGGCAACGGGTGTTCGAGGTGGAGGACATCGTGGTGCGTCAGCAGGGGAACGTAGGTCCCGGATCGTCTGCCAGACGCACGCTCGCGGTCGGTCTGGCAATCGCCGTGTCGGCAGCAGCTCTGGTCGGCATCCGTGCAACGGCAGGATCAGCGGACACCGCAGCCTCGGCGGTGACGGTCACGAAGGTCACCGCGACCACCACCGTCACCTCGACCGGCAGTGCCGTGCGCACCACCCTCAAGGTCAAGAACACTGCCGCCGTGCGGAAGCCGGCTTCCTCCGCTTGGCTGTACCTGTCCGCCGGCACGAAGAAGTACGCGCTCGGCCGGGTCGCGGTGAAGGCACTCGCCGCTGGTTCGAGCACCTCCGTCACCGCAGTCCGCGGGACGCCCTCCCGTGCCACGGCCGGCAAGTACTCCGTCCTCGCCTGCGCCGGTGCGTACTCCGCGAAGCAGTGCCGCACGTCGACCGCGACCGTCACCACCAAGCCGACGACCCGCGCGCGTCCGGAGACGGGCGTGATGCTCGACGTCGCTCGCGCCTACTACCCCGTGGCGCTGATCAAGCGGTACATCGACCTGCTCGCCGACGACGGTGGGCGCTTCCTGCACCTGCACCTCACCGATGACCAGAACGTCGGGATCGAGAGCACGGTGCTCGGCCAGACCCCTGCGAACGCTGATCTCGACGACGGCGTGTACACGAGCCGCGTGACCCATCGCCCGTTCCTGAGCGCCGCGCAGGCACGCTCGATCGCCGCCTACGGGGCGAAGCGAGGCGTCGCGATCGTGCCGGAGATCGACACTCCCGGACACATGGCCGCCGCTTTCGCCCTGCTCGAGGCGGAACACGGCACGAAGTGGGTCGACCGCATCCGTTCGGGCGAGAACGAACTCGACACGTCGGCGCCGGAGAGTCTCGCCCTGGCGAAGAAGCTGTACGCAGAGGTGCAGCGGACCTTCCCCGCCAGCCGAACCGTGCACATCGGCGGCGACGAATGGGGCGACGACGTCACCGCCGCCCAGCGCGTCGCGTGGATGAACGCGATGACGGCCACGGTCGGCAATCGCGAGGTCTGGGCCTGGAACGACGGGATCGATCGGGTCGCGGTCGGGCGACTCGATCCGCGCATCCACGTCACGTACTGGAGCTTCGACGGCGACACCGAGGACGCAGCCGAGCGGCGCGAACGGCGAGCGCGACGGGCGAGTGCGGTCGACCTGCAGCAGGCCGGGATCGACCTGCTCAACTACAACTCGTACTACCTGTACGAGGTGCCGACCGACCTCGACCCGGCCGACAGCGAGTACACCGTCGCCGATCTCCGCGAGAACTGGTCACTCCGGACGTGGGACGGCGACTCCGGTTCGCTGCTCGCGGCTCCGATGTCGGGCGCCGCCGTCGCGATCTGGGGTGAGGACCTGGAGGATCCACCTGCTGACGCGCTCCTGCGGTGGAGCGCGCCGCACGTGACGGCAATGATCGAGACCGCAGCCTCCTGACGGACGCATGTCGGGCCTCCAGGCCGATCGTGAGAACCGCCGGACCCGCCGGACCCGCCGGACCCGCCGCCTGCCTACCCGAGGGGCTCGACGCCGTAGCCGGTGACCACCGCGCGCAACTCGTCCAGGTACGTCTGCGCCTGCACGGTGAGGGGAACCGAAGCGTGCGCGATCCAGCCGATCTCGATGCGTTCGTCGACGTCGAGGGGGATGGCGACGATCTCGGGGTCCAGGTCGTCGCTGATGAGCCCGGTCGAGATCGTGTACCCGCCGAGGCCGATCATGAGGTTGAAGATCGTCGCCCGGTCCGACACCCGGATCTCCCGTTTGCTCGACATCGTCGACAGGATCTCCTCGGCCAGGTAGAAGGAGTTGTTCGCACCCTGGTCGAACGTGAGCCGCGGCAGGTCCGCGAGGTCCTCGAGGGTCGCACGCTCCCGCGACGCGAGCGGGTTCCGCTTGGCGACGAAGATGTGGGGCTGTGCGACGAACAGCGGTGTGAACACAACGCCGGCGTCCCGCAGCAGCTTGCCGAGCACCTGCTTGTTGAAGTCGTTTCGGTAGAGGATGCCCACCTCGCTGCGCAGCGTGCGGACGTCTTCGATGATGTCCCAGGTGCGCGTCTCGCGCAGCGAGAACTCGTACTCGTCCGCAGCCGCTGCTTCGACCATGCGGACGAAGGCCTCCACCGCGAACGAGTAGTGCTGGGCGGACACCCCGAGCAACCGACGCGACCGCTGGCCACCGACGTAGCGCTGCTCGAGCAGGGAGACCTGCTCGACGACCTGCCGGGCGTACCCGAGGAACTCGACACCGTCGACGGTGAGCACGACCCCTCGGGCCGATCGGGTGAACAGCGGGCGCCCGATCCGCGTCTCCAGGTCCTTCATCGCCGCGGACATCGTCGGCTGCGACACGTAGAGCAGGTCGGCCGCTGCGCTGATCGAGCCCTCCGTCGCGACCTCGATGAAGTACCGGAGCTGCTGCAGGGTGATGTCGTTCGAGACCCGGGCCATAGGCCGAGGCTATACCAGTGCATAGCGTCTCGGTATTACCTGATGGCTCGGGAATCCGGCCATGATCGAGGCACCCCTTCCCCAGCGCCCGCGGGCGCTCGACGAACAGATTGCCGACCATGGCGAACGACCTCACCTTCAGCATCACCCGGACCCGGTTCGACGAGGGCTACTCCCCCGCCGACAGCTCCCGGCTGACCACGAACTTCGCCAACCTGGCGCGCGGCGAGCACCGTCAGCAGAACCTCCGCGCTGCGCTGGCGATGATCGACGGGCGAGCGAACGAGCTGGCCGCGGCGCACGACCGCTACCGTCTGCAGCTCGACATCGTCTCGGTGGCGCTGGAGTTCTCCGACGGTGGTTCGGACGCGGAGTTCCCGCTGCTCGAGATGCTCGACGTCACGATCGTCGACGAGCACACCGGCGAGCGCCACCAGGGGATCCTCGGCAACAACTTCTCGTCGTACCTGCGCGACTACGACTTCTCGGTGCTGCTGCCGTCGTCGCCGTCACTGCCGTCCGACTTCGGCCAGCTGCACGGGGCGCTCTTCCAGCGCTTCCTGGAGTCCGACGTGTTCGGGTCGCAGTTCGGTGCCGAGCCCGTCGTCTGCATCAGCGTCTCGACGAGCCAGACCTACCGCCGGAACGGGTACGTCCACCCGGTGCTCGGCGCCGAGTACGAGCACGAGCACTCCTCGCTCACCGACGACTACTTCGGCCGGATGGGCATGCGGGTCCGGTACTTCCAGCCCGCCGGGGCGGCTGCCCCGCTCGCGTTCTACACCCGCGGCGACCTGACCGGCGACTACACGGACCTCCAGCTCATCGGCACGATCGCCACCATGGAGACGTTCCAGAAGATCTACCGCCCGGAGGTCTACGCCGCGAACACCCCGGCCGGCAGCACCTACCACCCCACCCTCGACCACACCGACTTCACGCCCACCCCGGTGACGTACGACCGCGAGGAGCGCAGCCGCCTCGGGATCACGCAGGGCCGGTGGACCGAGGAGCACCTGGTGCGGCCGCACCACGCACTCCTCGCCCGGTTGGCTGATCCCGCCCTCGCGCGCTGACTTCCTCTGCCCTTCGACTGACTGGACCGTCACCCCCATGCGTTCTCTCCTCCCCACCTCGATCGTCGGCAGCCTGCCGAAGCCGTCCTGGCTCGCCGAGCCCGAGCGACTCTGGTCCCCCTGGGAGCTGCAAGGAGCAGCACTGACCGAGGGCAAGCAGGACGCCCTGCGCTCCGCCGTGCACGAGCAGGAGCGCCGCGGGATCGACATCGTCAGTGACGGCGAGCAGACCCGCCAGCACTTCGTCACGACGTTCATCGAGCACCTGGACGGCGTCGACCTCGACCGCAAGGAGACCGTCCGCATCCGCGACCGCTACGACGCGGCCGTCCCGACCGTCGTCGGTGCCGTCAGCCGTCGGAAGCCGGTCTTCGTCGAGGACGCTGCGTTCCTGCGAGCCCAGACAGACCGGCCGATCAAGTGGGCGCTCCCCGGCCCGATGACCATGATCGACACGCTGTCCGACCAGCACTACAAGAGCCGCGAGAAGCTGGCGTGGGAGTTCGCCACGATCCTCAACCAAGAGGCACGCGAACTGCAGGATGCCGGCGTCGACATCATCCAGTTCGACGAGCCTGCCTTCACCGTCTTCCACGACGAGGTGCAGGACTGGGGCGTGGCCGCGCTCGAACGCGCAGCCGAGGGCCTGCGCGCCGAAACCGCCGTGCACATCTGTTACGGCTACGGCATCGAGGCGAACAACAAGTGGAAGGAGACGCTCGGAGCGGAGTGGCGGCAGTACGAGCAGTCCTTCCCGCTGCTGCAGCAGTCGTCGATCGACATCGTGTCGCTCGAGTGCATCCACTCGCACGTTCCGCTTGAACTCGTCGAGCTCATCCGCGGCAAGAAGGTCATGCTCGGCGCGATCGACGTCGCGACCGAGACCGTGGAGACCCCGGAGGAGGTCGCGGAGGTGCTGCGTCGGGCGCTCGAGTTCGTCGATGCAGACAAGCTCATCCCGAGTTCCAACTGCGGGATGGCGCCCCTGGCGCGGGGTGCGGCGCTGGACAAGCTCGGCGCGCTGTCCGCTGGAGCGGACATCGTCCGGGCCGAGCTCGTCGGCACGGAGGTCCCGTCGGCCCGCTGATCGCCGCGAAACACCACGGCGGCGCTCTTCCGGAAGGAGGAGGGCCGCCGTTCGTGTTGCGTCCGCCGCGTGCGCGGCTCTCGATCCGGCCTGGAGGCGCGGCTGCGGTCCGGCCGGCAGGTCACGCCGGCAGTGGCGTCACCTTCCACCGCCCCTCGCCGTCACCATCGGCGTGCGTCCGGTGGTTGATCGAGTCCACTCCGCCCACCAGGGGGACGGCGTCTGCGAAGCGTCAGACTCGAGGGCGTTGACTACGTTCATGATCACCAAGGGCGTCATCCACCAGGTCGAGAGTGCGACTGTCCGGGATCGCAACGGCGTATCAGTCGGCAAGGTCGTGCAGGTGTTCCCCTCCGACGAGGACGGCAGTGCGGCCTACGTCTGTGTCGCGACGGGACTGCTCGGGCGACACCAGGCGCTCGTCCCCGCCGACGATGCCACGTTCGACGGCACGGACGTGCACGTCGGGTACACGAAGGACGCGATCAAGGACGCGCCGTCCCTCGGAGCCGGACGTACCCTGTCCCCCGCCGAGGCGAACGCCGTCCGCGGACACTTCGGGCTGTCCCGCACCGGCGCTGCGACCGGAGACATGGGCGACCCCCACGAGAACCTCGATCAGGCTGGGACAGGTCTTGCGGGTGCCGACGACACCGAGGGCGCAGGGACGACACCGCCGGCCTGAACGCCACTGGAGTGAACGGCGCCGAGGCCACGGCTATCGCCCACACCAAGCAAGGCAGCGGCCGGTCCTCTGGCGGGTGGCCGCTCGCTCGCTGATGCGCGCTCCTGTGAGCGTGGCCGACGCGGGTCTCTCGGAGGAGCATTCCCGTCTTCGTCCGACCGGCTCCGCGGCCATCGCACACGCGCAGCACCGCGAAACGGCTGCTGCGAACGCTCACGGCGTCGCAGCGTGGTCACGTGTCATGGGAAGTCACCCTCCGACACACATCGACACAACCCTTCTCGCGGGCGTTCGGCGATGCCACAGTCTCGCGATGGCGCACATCTGGTCGGGCTGTCCGCCCACACCAGACGAATCGACACCAGACGGCGCCACACCACGCGACAGGTAGCAACCCAGAGCACGAAGGAGTCCTCGTGACCATCAGCAACCAGACCGCCGACAGCACGATCGACGAGGGCGCCGACGACGAGCTCCTCGTCCGCTTCCGTCCGATCTTCGACCGCATCGCTGCCGGCGCCTCCGAGCGCGAACGCGACCACCGCCTCCCGTTCGAGGAGATCCGCGAACTCGCCGCCGCAGGATTCGGCGCCGTACGCGTCCCCGTCGCCCACGGCGGAGCCGGGGCGACCCTGCCCCAGCTGTTCCGCCTGCTGACCGAACTCGCCGCCGCTGACAGCAACCTCCCCCAGGCGCTCCGCGGCCACTTCGCACTGGTGGAGGACCGGCTGGTCGCCCGGTCCGGGGAACGTGAGGTGTGGCTGGACCGCTTCGGCCGCGGTGAGATCGCCGGCAACTCGTGGACCGAAGTCGGGTCAGTGCAGGTCGGCGACGTGATCACGAAGGTGACCCCGCAGCCGGACGGGACGTTCCGGATCACCGGGCAGAAGTACTACTCGACCGGCAGCATCTTCGCCGACTGGATCGACACCTACGCCGAGCGGACGGACACCGGCGAGCGGGTCATCGCGATCGTCGACGCGCACCAGCCCGGGGTCACCCACACCGACGACTGGGACGGGTTCGGGCAGCGCACCACCGGCTCCGGTACCAGCACCTTCGACGACGCCGTCGTGCAGGCCGATGGGGTGATCCCCTTCGACGAGCGGTTCAAGTACCAGACGGCGTTCTACCAGGGCGTGCTGTTGAGCGTCCTCGCCGGGTCCGTACTCGCAGCCGAGCGGGAGATCGCGCGCGAGGTCCGCAACCGCACCCGCGTCTTCTCCCACGGCAACGCCGACACGTTCGCGGCAGACCCCCAGATCCTGCAGGTCGTCGGCGAGGTGTCGGCGGCCGGGTTCGCCGCCAGCGCCATCGTCGACCGGGCCGCCGCGGCCCTGCAGGGTGCGTACGAGGGAGCCGGGCTCGACACAGCCGAGGACGAGCGCAGCAACGACCGCGCCGAACTCGCGACCGCGCAGGCGCAGGTGGCGCTGACCACCCTGGCGACGACGGCGACCTCGCACCTGTTCGACGCGCTCGCGGCGTCCGGGGTGAGCACGACGAAGAACCTCGACCGGCACTGGCGGAACGCTCGCACCGCCGGCAGCCACAACCCGTGGGTGTTCAAGGCACGGATCATCGGTGACCACGCGGTGAACGGTGCCGAACCGCCCCGCGTCTGGGCGATCGGTGCGACCCGCACCTCGTGACGCCTGTCGAAGCTGGGACGGCTTCCGCGTGACCGCTGCTGCGACGTGCCGGCCCCGCCGCCCGGCCGCCGTGCGCGTACAGTCCCTGGCAACGCACGGCTGGCCGACCATCGGGGAACGCGATGCGACTGATCACAGGGACGACACTGGCCGTTGCGCTGGCAGCAGGCGCGCTGATCGGCCTCGCGCCACCAGCGACTGCGGCCGGATCCGGAACGATCACCGTGCAGCTCGCAACGCCGGACGGCACCGCGATCCGGCTGGCGGACGTCGAACTCGCAGCGATCGGCACCGACGTCGTCGTCGGGAACTCCACCACCGACGATGGCGGCACCGCGACGTTCACCGGCATCCCCGCACCGGACACCGTCACGGTGACGACGCGGCAGCTCCCACCGCACGGAACGGAGACCTACGCCCCCGGACTCCGCTCGGGCATCGCCGTCCGCGGCGGCTCGACAGTCGCGGTCACCGTGCCGCTCGTGATCGGCGCCACCGTGCAGGGCGGCGTGGTCGGCCCGACGGGACCCGCCGCCGGTCGCCTGATGTACGCCTGGAACGAGGACACCTCGCAGGTGTTCCGGACGACCTCGGACAGCGCGGGCCAGTACCGGTTCGTCGGGTTGAGCACCGGGAAGTACCGCATCGAGGCCTACGCCAGCGGAACCGCGTCCCCCGCCGTCTGGAAGACCCGGGTGTACCAGCAGCGAGGAACGATCCCGGCTTCCCGAGTCACCTTGTCACGGCACTACGCACACAGCGACTACGACCTGGTCGTCTACGCGGCCTCGGCGTCCCGCAGCCCGTCGGCGCAACTGAGCGGTGCGACCGTCACGGTGACGAACGCGACGACCGGAGCATCGTTCTCGACCCGGTTCTCGACGCTGCTCGACAGCGAGCAGACGGCGCAGTTCCAGATCCCCTCCGGGCAGTACGTCGTGGAACTCCGGACCGTCGCGACGACCACAACGACCGCGCAGGTGCTGTGGCTCGGACGTCCGGGCGGCGTGTACCGGTACGTGACCGACCGAGCGCAGGCCGTGCCGGTGAAGGTCGTGTTCGGCGGTGGCAACTTCTGGGGCGGCGCCCTCGGGTGATCCGGACCCAGCACCAGCCCCAGCCCAGGGCTGGCCGGACGCGGTTGGCTGCGTGACTGCACGCGGTCGCGTGAGCAGCAACGGACAGGAGGCGCGGTGCCAGCTGGCACCGCGCCTCCTGTCCGGCACACGGTCGCGGACACGCGACGGTGGCGCGCCACCTTCTCCATGTCGGCGATGAGACGGAGCGTGTAGCCGTCGGGGACCGTCTGGTGTTCGACGTAGTGCATGAACACCGGCGCAGCATGGTCGGCCGTGAACAGCTCGGCAGGATGCCGAGGCTCGTGCGCAGCCTGAACGTCGATGGTCTCCGTGAGCGGTTCGGTGAGGTCGTGGTCACGGCCGACGACGTAGAAGCGGTACTCACCGTCGTCCTCGCGGCGGCGCAGCTCCACGCTCATCTTCTCCGCGGTACCACCGGCCTGCAGGTAGGAGTTGCCGTACTGCTCCTCAGTCTTGTCGGGGTTGAACATCCAGTCGGCGTCGTCGGGACACCACCAGAGCCTCCACGCGAAGTGCTCGTCGTTGTCGAGGAGTCCCAGCATGCGGCGAACCTGGTCAGGCATCGGCCGGAAGGTGTCCCGCAGGATGCTGCTGATGCTGCTGTTGGTCTCTTGGATGATCATGCGCTACTTCACTCGTTGGTAGTTGACCGAGGTGATCTTGATGCGTTCCCAACCGCAAGTCGGCCGCCCCGGCGACGGTGCCCGTGAACTGAGAACGCCCCGCCAGCCGAAGCCAGCGGGGCGTCCCCAAGAATCAGACCAGGATCAGAAGTCCCAGTCCTCGTCCTCAGTGTTCACGGCCTTGCCGATGACGTACGACGAGCCCGACCCCGAGAAGAAGTCGTGGTTCTCGTCCGCGTTCGGCGACAGGGCGGAGAGGATGGCCGGGTTCACGTCCGTGATGTTCTTCGGGAACATCGGCTCGTAGCCCAGGTTCATCAGCGCCTTGTTGGCGTTGTAGTGCAGGAACTTCTTGACGTCCTCGGTCAGACCGACCTCGTCGTAGAGGTCCTGCGTGTACTGCACCTCGTTCTCGTACATCTCGAACAGCAGCGAGAACGTGTAGTCCTTGAGCTCGTCGCGCTCGGCCTGCGTGAGGGTCTCGAGGCCCTTCTGGTACTTGTACCCGATGTAGTATCCGTGGACGGCTTCGTCACGGATGATCAGACGGATCAGGTCGGCGGTGTTCGTGAGCTTGGCGCGCGACGACCAGTGCATCGGCAGGTAGAACCCCGAGTAGAACAGGAACGACTCGAGCAGCGTCGAGGCGACCTTGCGCTTCAGCGGGTTGTCGCCCTGGTAGTAGTCCATCACGATGGACGCCTTCTTCTGCAGGTTCGGGTTCTCCTCGGACCAGCGGAAGGCCTCGTCGATCTCACGCGTCGACGCGAGGGTCGAGAAGATCGACGAGTAGGACTTGGCGTGCACCGACTCCATGAACGCGATGTTCGTGTAGACGGCTTCCTCGTGCGGGGTGATCGCGTCGGGGATGAGCGACACGGCGCCGACGGTGCCCTGGATGGTGTCGAGCAGGGTCAGACCGGTGAACACACGCATGGTCAGGGTCTGCTCGGCCGGCGTCAGCGTGTTCCACGACTGCACGTCGTTCGACAGCGGCACCTTCTCGGGCAGCCAGAAGTTGTTGACGAGACGGTTCCAGACCTCGACGTCCTTGTCGTCCTGGATGCGGTTCCAGTTGATGGCCTGGACCCGATCAATGAGCTTCAGCTTCTCGACCAACGTGTGTTCCTTACAGAGATGGTGACTAAGTGACGGACTGGAGGCGCGGTGCGGGTTGGCACCGCGCCTCCAGGGAGCAGAGCGGCAGCTCTACAGCATGCAGCTGACGCAGCCCTCGACCTCCGTGCCCTCCAGCGCGAGCTGGCGGAGACGGATGTAGTAGATCGTCTTGATGCCCTTGCGCCATGCGTAGATCTGCGCCTTGTTGATGTCACGCGTGGTGGCGGTGTCCTTGAAGAACAGCGTCAGGGACAGGCCCTGGTCCACGTGCTGCGTCGCCGCGGCGTACGTGTCGATGATCTTCTCGGCACCGATCTCGTACGCGTCCTGGTAGTAGTCCAGGTTGTCGTTCGTCATGAACGGCGCCGGGTAGTAGACGCGGCCGAGCTTGCCTTCCTTGCGGATCTCGATCTTCGACGCGATCGGGTGGATCGACGACGTCGAGTGGTTGATGTACGAGATCGAACCGGTCGGCGGGACGGCCTGCAGGTTCTGGTTGTAGATGCCGTGCTCCTGGACGGACGCCTTCAGCGCCTTCCAGTCGTCCTGCGTCGGGATCGTGATGTTCGCGTTGTCGAACAGCGAGGCAACACGAGCGGTCGCGGGGGTCCACGTCTGGTCGGTGTACTTGTCGAAGAACTCACCCGACGCGTACTTGGAGTCGCGGAAGCCGTCGAAGGTCTCGCCGGTCTCGATCGCGATCTTGTTCGACGCACGAAGGGCGTGGAACAGCACCGTGTAGAAGTAGATGTTCGTGAAGTCGATGCCCTCTTCGGAGCCGTAGTAGACGCGCTCACGAGCGAGGTAGCCGTGCAGGTTCATCTGGCCGAGGCCGATGGCGTGCGACTTGTCGTTGCCGTCCTCGACGGAACGCACCGAGGTGATGTGCGACATCTGCGAGACCGAGGTCAGGCCGCGGATGGCGGTCTCGATGGTCTTGCCGAAGTCGGGCGAATCCATCGTCAGCGCGATGTTCAGCGAGCCGAGGTTGCAGGAGATGTCCTTGCCGATCTCCTTGTAGGACAGGTCCTCGTTGAAGGTCGTCGGGGTGTTGACCTGCAGGATCTCCGAGCACAGGTTGGACATGTTGATCCGACCCTTGATCGGGTTGGCCTTGTTCACCGTGTCCTCGAACACGATGTACGGGTAGCCAGACTCGAACTGGATCTCGGCGATGGTCGTGAAGAAGTCACGCGCCTTGATCTTCGTCTTCTTGATGCGCGAGTCGTCGACCATCGCGCGGTAGTTCTCGGAGATCGGGACGTCGCCGAAGGGGACGCCGTAGACCTTCTCGACGTCGTACGGCGAGAACAGGTACATGTCCTCGTTGTTCTTCGCGAGCTCGAACGTGATGTCCGGCACGACGACGCCGAGGGACAGCGTCTTGATGCGGATCTTCTCGTCGGCGTTCTCGCGCTTGGTGTCGAGGAACTTCATGATGTCCGGGTGGTGGGCGCTGAGGTAGACCGCGCCGGCACCCTGACGCGCACCGAGCTGGTTCGCGTAGGAGAAGGAGTCTTCCAGCAGCTTCATCACGGGGATGATGCCCGAGGACTGGTTCTCGATCTGCTTGATCGGGGCGCCGGCCTCGCGGATGTTGGAGAGGAGCAGGGCCACGCCGCCGCCGCGCTTCGAGAGCTGCAGCGAGGAGTTGATGCCGCGCGAGATCGACTCCATGTTGTCCTCGATGCGGAGCAGGAAGCAGGAGACGAGCTCGCCGCGCTGTGCCTTCGCCGTGTTGAGGAACGTGGGGGTCGCGGGCTGGAAGCGGCCGGCGACGATCTCTTCGACCAGGTCGATGGCGAGCTGCTCGTTGCCCTGGGCCAGGCCGAGGGCGGTCATGACGACCCGGTCCTCGAAGCGCTCCAGGTACCGCTTGCCGTCGAACGTCTTGAGCGTGTAGCTCGTGTAGTACTTGAACGCGCCGAGGAACGTCTGGAACCGGAACTTCTTCGAGTACGCCAGGTCGTTGAGTCGCTGGATGAAGTCCAGCGAGTACATGTCGATCGTGGCTTTTTCGTAGTACTCGTTCTCGACCAGGTAGTCGAGCCGCTCCTTCAGGTTGTGGAAGAAGACGGTGTTCTGGTTGACGTGCTGCAGGAAGAACTGCTTGGCGGCCTCACGATCCTTGTCGAACTGGATGTTCCCGTCCGCGTCGTAGAGGTTGAGCATCGCGTTGAGGGAGTGGTAGTCCATCCCCGTCTGCGGCGACGTCAGATCGACGTCTGCAACTGCTGCGTCCAAAATGCATCCAATCCTGAGTTGACCGCCGACACGTCGTCAGGGGTCCCGAAGAGTTCGAATCTGTAGAGAAGGGGGACGTTGCACTTCTGCGCGATGACGTCCCCTGCGAGGCCGTACGCCTCGCCGAAGTTCGTGTTGCCACCCACCACCACGCCGCGGATGAGCGAGCGGTTGTGGGCGTCGTTGAGGAACTTGATGACCTGCTTGGGGACTGCGCCCTCGCCGTTGCCGCCACCGTAGGTGGGCAGGACCAGGACGTAGGGCTCGTCGACGTGCAGGAACGGTTCGCTCGGGTAGAGCGGGATCCGGTCCGCGTCGCGGCCGAGCTTCTCGACGAAGCGCGCGGTGTACCCGGACACGCTCGAGAAGTAGACCAATCGGCTCATGGTGCGCTCCTCTGGAGAAGGTGCGGAACAGGCGGACCGGAGGGTGTCCTGCGGGCGATCACCGGGCCTCCTGAACGGGACCGGGGTGACCGTCCGCAGGACGGGAGACGACTACGCCAGTTCGGCGCTGAGGGTCGCGATCTTGTCGGGGCGGAAGCCCGACCAGTGGTCGTCGTCCGTGACGACGACGGGGGCCTGCATGTAGCCCAGGCTCTTGACGTGCTCGAGCGCTGCTTCGTCCGTGGAGACGTCGTGCACTTCGTACTCGATGCCCTTGTTGTCGAGGGCCCGGTACGTCGCGGTGCACTGGACGCAGGACGGCTTGGTGTAGACGGTGACGGCCATGTTCTCCCCTGGTTCCTACTGGTTTCTGCTGTGCTGTGGAGGTGGTGCTGATGTCTGTCCGCAGTCGTGTCCGGGAGGGGCCGCTGCGATGCCTCCACACTACATCTAGTGGCTAGCCGCAGCACCGACCACTAGAGGAAGTGTTACAGCCGTGTAGTTCTCCACAACGTCCTCCACAGTCTGTGGATTCCCGGGAGGCCCGAGTTTCCGCCAGTCTGCGCCCGACCACCGACACTTCCCCACACCGGTGGACAGTCCCGATCCACAGATGTGGAATCAACGCCTCGGCGTGTCGCGAACCGCCCCTCCCCAGGACGGGGGACACCCCCGTCCGGCCGGTCCGTACACTCGTCTCGTGAGTACGTACGGGCCCCTCCTGAAGACCCCTGGCGTGGGTCGTGTCATCGCCGCACAGCTCACCGCGCGGTTCCCGTTCGGCATGCTGTCGCTGGCCTACCTGCTGCACGTCGAGCACGTGTTCGACTCCTACGGCGCGGCCGGTCTGGTGCTCGCGACGACGAGCATCGGGCAGGCACTGGCCGGCCCCCTGACGAGCCGGTGGATGGGCAGCTGGGGCATGCGCCCCGTCCTCATCCTGACGAGCATCGTCGCGCTGATCAGCATGGTGGTCATCGCGTTCGTGGTCATGCCGCTCTGGGGCTACGTGGTGGTCGGGTTCCTCGGCGGCCTGGCGGTCCCACCCGTGCAGCCGGCGGTGCGCACCATCTACCCGAAGATGGTGACCTCGGCGCAGCTCACACCCCTCTTCTCCCTCGACGCCAGCGCGCAGGAGCTCATCTGGGTCGCCGGCCCGGTCATCACCACCTTCGTCGCCACCCAGGTCGGCACGGTCGAGGCGATCGTCGTCGCGATGGTCTTCCTGGTCGTCGGCGGCGCGTGGTTCATCGCCTCCCCCGAGCTCGGCCGCGTCCGCATCCCCCGTTCGAAGCGCGCCTTCGGTGTCGTGCTGAAGCGCCCTGCCGTCGTCGTCGCCACCCTGACCGGTCTGCTGCTCATCGGGGCGTGCGCCGCGGTCGAGGCGAGCGTCACCAGCGTCTTCGGCGAGGGCAGCCCGAACGCCGGCATCGTGCTCGCGGTGTTCGCGGTCGGTTCGCTCGCCGGCGGTCTGGCGTTCGGCCACCGCCCCATCTCCCGCAACACCCTGTGGACGCGCATGGCCGTCGTCTTCGTCGGCCTCACCCTGGCCCTCGGTGGCACGGGCTTCTGGTGGCTCTGCCTGGCCCTGGTCATCGCGGGTGTGGGCATCGCGCCGGCCCTCGCGGTGATGTTCGGTTCGGTCTCCGCCACCGTCAAGTTCTCCGACACCGCCGAGGCCTACGGCTGGATGGGCACCGGCCAGCTGATCGGTGCCGCCGGCGGTTCGGCGATCGCCGGCTTCCTGATCGACGGCAGCGGCCCCGTCGGCGGCTTCACCGTCGGCGCCGTGATGGCCGGCCTGGGCGTGCTGCTCCCCCTGGCGATGCGCAGCTGGCTGCCCGACCTGCGCGGCCGTGACGCAAGCCCCCTCCCCGACACCGAGCCGGTGCACCTGCCGACTTGAGCGGCGGGCGGCGGGCGGCGGCGGGCGGTTTCGGGCGCACCTGGTGGAATCGGGCGTACCTGGTCGGAAGTTCTGACCAGGTACGCCCGATTCCACTCGCCATCGCGGCCGGTATGGGAAGGAACGTGCGCCCGACGTACGGGTCGCGTTCTCCACAGACTGCCTGGAGGCCCGGCGCACGCCCGCCAGGCACCGGCAGGATGGGTGCATGGTCACCTCAGATCCCCTGCGCGACGGCCGCTCGATCCCCGCAATCGGCTTCGGCGTCTATAAGGTCGACGATGCCGAAGCGGAGACGGCGGTCGGCCTCGCGCTGGACGCCGGCTACCGGCACGTCGACACCGCCGAGATGTACGGCAACGAGACCGGCGTCGGCAAGGCGATCCGGGCCTCCGGGCTGGACCGTGACGACGTCTTCGTGACGACCAAAGTGTGGAACGACCACCAGGGGCGCGACGCGACCCTGCGGGCATTCGACCGCAGCCTCGAGCGGCTGGGGCTCGACGCCGTCGACCTCTACCTGATCCACTGGCCGGCCGCCGCCAACGACCGCTACGTCGAGACCTGGCGCGCTCTGGTGGAACTGCGTGAGTCAGGGCGGGCGCGGAGCATCGGTGTCTCGAACTTCCAGGTGCCGCACCTGCAGCGGCTCATCGACGAGACCGGCGAGGTACCGGCGCTGAACCAGGTCGAACGGCACCCGTGGCTGCCGCAGCGCGAACTCATCGCGTTCCACGAGCAGCACGACATCGTGACCGGGGCGTGGTCGCCGCTCGGTCGTGGGCGCCTGCTCGACGAGCCGGTGCTGACCGACATCGCGGACGCGCACGGCGTGAGCGTGGCGCAGGTGCTCGTGCGGTGGAACGTGCAGCAGGGCGTGGTGGTGCTGCCGAAGTCGGTCACGCCGTCACGGATCCGGTCGAACCTCGACGTCGACGGCTTCGTGCTGACCGACGACGAGCTCGCAGCGATCGCGACGCTCGAGTCCGGGCAGCGGACGGGCTCCCACCCGGACTCGGTGTCGTAGCCGGGTGGGGTACGCACTGTTCAGCAACAGCGAGTGGCGGGCCGTACTGTCGAGGGGTGATCGATCCTCAACAGACCGCCCGTGAACACCTGCGCCCCGACGAGCACCTGTACTGGGCCGGCACGAGCGATCCGGCCAGGCTCCTCTCGGGCCGCGACGGGTTCCTCATCCCGTTCTCGCTGCTCTGGTGCGGATTCGTGGCGTTCTGGACCGTCTCGGCCGTGACCAGCGGGGCGCCGCCCTTCTTCTTGGTCGTCGGGTCGCTGTTCACGCTGATGGGCCTGCACCTGCTCGTCGGACGGTTCCTCGTGAAGCGGTACCGCAAGCGGAGGACCGTCTACGCCGTGACCGAGCGCCGGGCCCTCGTGATCACCCCTCGCGGCACGCGGGAGGTCCCGATCGGCCGCACCGACCGCACCGTGAGCTGGACCGGTGACCGACGGCACTGCAACGTCGAGTGGGACGCGACGGGAGGCGGACCGGGATCGATGCTCTTCGGGTGGGGAACGAACGCGAAGGTCTACGCGAACACCGGTCTCGACGGCTTCTTCGGGCCACAGCCGATGGCGTTCTGGGACGTCACCGATGGCGAGACTCTCGTGCGCGAACTCGACCGGGCGTCGAGCTAGCCCCGGCGGTCCTCCTCGGACTGCCACGGCAGGTGCAGGTCACCCGGTTCGGGCTCGACGTCACCGGCATCGTCCGCGCCACCCGTCCCGGGGGCCGCGATGACCTTGGACGGGTCGATGCCGTCCGCACGCAGGTCGGCGTCGTCGCGCTGCTTCGTCTGGGACGCGTCCATCTCGCGCTCGCTCGACGGGCTGTACGACGTGTCCGCTGCTCGCTGCTCGCGTCCGCTGACCCCGTCGACGTCGTCGCTGTGCGCGGCGTCGCGGAGCGCGTCGTTGCGTGCGCGGTCGTCGGACGGCTCGGGGCCGGGGGCGTTCGGGATGCTGTCGCTCATGGTGTTTCCTCCTGCAGCGGACGGTAGTCCTCGGCCCCGTGTGACGAGTCTGGCTCGGTCCGCTCCCCGCACTCGATGACGTCCCTGGCCCCCGCTACGCTGCCGACGAGGGGGAACGATGGGACGAACACGGACCGCGACGACCGCGGTGATCGGCTCGGCACTGGTGGGGCTGCTGCTCGCCGGGTGCACCGCGTTCGGCGGCGACGACGCGATCCCGACGCGACAGGCGTCACTCGACCGAACGGACCGAAGCCAGGGAGCGGACCCGACTCCGACCGCACAACAGGTCAGCACGCCGCAGGTCCTGGCTGCCGGCACGGTCGCCGCCGAGACCGATGTCGTCTCGGCGAGCGGTGACACCCGGATCCACGTTCGGGTCGTCGCGAACGAGAGCGGCACCTTCGACGCCGAGTTGTCCGGCTACCACACGACGAACCCGCAGTGGATGAGCTTGGAGTTCCGCGGTGGTGACGCTGACGGTGGCGGCGACGCCAGCGGGTACCGCGCCGGAGTCGTCATCTGGGACCCGGAGACCGGTGCACCGGACTCGGTCGGACTGTCCGAGGCTGGGTCCACTCCGGACTTCCTGCACAGCGTCGCGCTCGTGCCGGCGCCGTCTGATGACGGGGACGATTCCGGACGCACCGGCATCGGCTCCGTGCTTGCAGTTGCTCCGTTGCGCTGGACGATCCCCGACCCGTACCCGCACCTTCAGGTCGACGTGGGCGCAGCGCGGCCCGGGGCAAACGGATGGGTGCACGAGCGTGACAGCGTGCCGGTGTCCTACCAGGTGTCGAGCGACGACGCGCAGGTGACGGTCGCCGAACGCTTGGGCATCACCGTCGCGCAACTCCGCTGGCTGAACCCGTCGCTGCAGACGGGAGCGGGCGACCAGCTCATCACGGACACCGATCTCAACCTGGATCCCGCAGCGCGCTGATCCGGTCGCCGCCCCGCCGCGCAGAGCCCGTCCGTACGGTCGGTTACGGTTGACCAGCACTCGCGAGCACTCGGCACCACCAGGAGGTCCCATCGTGACGATCGTCGCCGCCGCAGACGGCTCAGCCCTCGGCAACCCCGGCCCCGCCGGGTGGGCCTGGTACGTCGACGACGACCGGTGGGCGGCCGGCGGCTGGCCCCGCGCGACGAACAACATCGGCGAGCTCACCGCCGTGCTGCAGCTGCTCCGCGCCACGAAGGACACCGGCGAGCCGCTGCACATCCTGTGCGACAGCCAGTACGCCATCAAGGCCTGCACCGAGTGGCTCGCCGGCTGGAAGCGCAAGGGCTGGCGGAAGGCCGACGGCAAGCCGGTGCTCAACGTCGAGATCATCAAGGAACTCGACGCGGAACTGCAGGGCCGCAAGGTCACGTTCGAGTGGGTCCGCGGCCACGTCGGTCACGAGATGAACGAGGCCGCCGACGTGCGAGCCCGCGGTGCAGCCACCGCGTTCCAGAACGGCACCGACGTGCCGCACGGTCCCGGCTGGCCCGGCGCCGAGGTCCCCGAGCCGTCCGCGCTGCCCGACGCCACCCCGCCCGCGACCCTCTTCTGACCCTTCGCGCGGGTCAGTAGGTCCCGTCGCGCCGATCCTGGCGGGTGATCTGCTCCCCCGACGCCGGGTCGACGCCCGAGCGCGTGGTGGTCGTGGTGCGGCGACCGCCGAAGGCCACGGCGAGGCTGATGATGAGCAGCACGACACCGGCTGCCATCAGGATGTAGCCGATCAGGCGGAGGTCGATACCGGCGAGCTGGATGTTCAGCGCGAAGGCGACGATCGCGCCGATGACGATCAGGGCGATGCTGGATCCGATGCGCATGACGCAGTCCTCTCGGGTGGGGGTGGTGCCGGAGACGGTACACGTCCGACAACCCCAGCGCCGATCAGTCGACGTCCACCTCGGC
This sequence comes from Curtobacterium sp. MCLR17_040, assembly GCF_003234735.1. Taxonomy (NCBI): domain Bacteria; kingdom Bacillati; phylum Actinomycetota; class Actinomycetes; order Micrococcales; family Microbacteriaceae; genus Curtobacterium; species Curtobacterium sp. MCLR17_040. The sequence goes on from NZ_QKTE01000021.1 coordinate 42,745, forward strand.
CCACCCGTCGAACCGCCCGATCTCGGTGACCCGCACGACGGCCTCGCCGACCTCGTCCGAGGCGTCCAGGTCGATCGTCGCTGAGAACCCGAAGTCCTTGTCGCCCTCGGGGTCGGCGAAGATCTGCCGCGCCTTCCAGACCCGGGGTGATGCGGTGGCGCCGCTCTCGTCGAGCACCAGGTACTGCATCGAGCGCGCATCGGCATCGGTGCCGATGCTGTCGTGCTCCTCGTAGTACTCCTCGAGCACGTTGTCCCACGCGGCCCGGTCGAAGCCCGCGGTCGCGTCGAGTTCCCCGAGCCCGTCGATGTCGTCGGCCGCGGCGAGCAGCACCCGCTGGAACAGGGCGTTGCGCACGAGCACCCGGAACGCCCGCGGGTTGCCGGTGAGTCGTGCGGGCTGCGGCGGCGCGATCTCCTCGTGCTCCTCGGAGGCCAGCAGGACGTCGCCGTTGAGCAGCGCCTCCCACTCGTCGACGAGCGAGGAGTCGGTCTGCCGCACGACTTCGCCCAGCCACTCGATCAGGTCGTCGAGCTCCTGGGTCCGCTGTTCCTCGGCGATGGTCTGTCGCATGGTCCGGTACGCGTCGGACAGGTAGCGGAGCACGAGCCCCTCGGAGCGGGTGAGCTGGTAGAAGCGCACGAAGTCGCCGAAGGTCATCGCGCGTTCGTACATGTCGCGGACGACGGCCTTCGGGGACAGCTGGAAGTCGAGCACCCAGGGCTGTTCGGCGGCGTACGCCTCGTACGCGGCGGTCAGCAGCTCGTCGAGCGGCTTCGGCCAGGTGACCTCCTCGAGCAGCTCCATCCGCTCCTCGTACTCGATCCCCTCCTGCTTCATGCGGGCGACGGCCTCGCCGCGCTCCTTGAACTGCTGCTGCGACAGGATCGCCCGCGGGTCGTCGAGGGTGGCCTCGACGACCGAGACCATGTCCAGTGCATAAGTGGGAGAAGAAGGGTCGAGCAACTCGAACGCGGCGAGCGCGAACGGTGACAGCGGCTGGTTGAGCGCGAAGTTCGGCGCGATGTCCACGGTCAGGCGGTAGGCGCCGTCGACCTTCTCGATCACTCGCGCGTTGATGAGGGTCCGGGCGATGACGAGTGCCCGCCGGGCCATCGCGAGCTGCCGGGAGCGCGGTTCGTGGTTGTCGTAGACCAGCGACCGGACGTCCGCGAAGGCTTCCCCTCCGCGGGCGACGACGGACAGCACCATCGCGTGCGTGATCCGCATGCGCGAGACCATCGGCTCCGGCTCGGCCGCGATCAGCCGTTCGAACGACGCCTGCCCCCAGGACACGAAGCCTTCGGGCGCCTTCTTCCGCTTGATCTTGTTCTTCTTCTTCGGGTCGTCGCCGGCCTTGGCGACGGCGCGGGCGTTCTCGATGTCGTGCTCGGGTGCCTCGGCGACGACGTCGCCCTCGGTGTCGTACCCGGCACGGCCGGCACGGCCGGCGATCTGGTGGAACTCCCGCGCGGACAGCTGGCGCATCTTCGTGCCGTCGAACTTCGTCAGCCCGGTGAACAGCACGGACCGGATCGGCACGTTGATCCCGACGCCCAGGGTGTCGGTGCCGCAGATGACGGGCAGCAGGCCGCGCTGGGCGAGCTGCTCGACGAGTCGTCGGTACTTCGGGAGCATGCCGGCGTGGTGCACGCCGATGCCGGCCCGGATCAGGCGCGACAGGGTCTGTCCGAACCCGGCGCTGAACCGGAAGCCGGCGATGGCGTCGGCGATCTGGTCGCGGCGTTCGCGCGAGGCGACCTTCGCCGACATCAGCGACTGCGCCCGCTCGAGTGCGGCGGCCTGGGCGAAGTGCACGATGTAGATCGGCGCCTTGCCCTCCTCGAGGAGCCGCTCGACCGTCTCCTGCACGGGCGTCATCACGTACTGGTACTCGAGCGGCACGGGTCGCGAGACACCGGTCACGCGGGCGGTGGGCCGACCGGTCCGGCGGGACAGGTCGTCGGCGATGGTCGTGACGTCGCCGAGGGTCGCCGACATGAGCAGGAACTGCGCCCGCTCGAGCACGAGCAGCGGCACCTGCCACGCCCAGCCGCGGTCGGGGTCGCCGTAGAAGTGGAACTCGTCCATCACGACGACGTCGACGTCGGCGTCCGGTCCCTGCCGCAGCGCCAGGTTCGCCAGGATCTCGGCGGTGCAGCAGACGATCGGGGCGTCGGCGTTGACGCTCGAGTCGCCGGTGACCATGCCGACGTTCTGCGCACCGAACAGCTCGACGAGCTGGAAGAACTTCTCGGACACCAGCGCCTTGATCGGTGCCGTGTAGTAGCTCCGCTTGCCCTCGGCGAGCGCGGCGAAGTGCGCGCCGGCCGCGACGAGCGACTTCCCGGTGCCGGTCGGTGTGCTCAGCACGACGTTCGCGCCGGACACGAGCTCGATGACGGCTTCGTCCTGCGCCGGGTACAGCGGTCGGCCGCCCTCCGCGGCCCAGGCCGCGAAGGCCTCGTAGACCTCGTCGGGGTCGACGACGCCGTCCACCGCCGCCGGGATCGCGGCGACGAGCGGGGGCAGGGCGGTGACGTCGGTCATGCGCCCATCCTCCCAGGTACGGCCATGACGGACTGGGCCCACGCCGCCGGTACCGGGGCGACGCGCCAGCGGCGGACCGGCCGTGCCGGTGGGGGGAGGCCCGTGGCGGCGCCGCCACGGGCCTCCCGTCCGCCCCGTCGCCGACTCAGGCGCATTTCGATACGTGCGCATAGACTCGCGACATGCGCGAACTCGGCTTCCTCTCCTTCGTCCCGAACCACGGCGGCACCGACGGCGCCGCCGGCGCCCTGGAGGACGGCCTGCGCCTGTTCGAGACCGCCGAGTCCCTCGGCTACGGGACGGGCTGGGTGCGCGGACGGCACTTCGAGCCGTACCTGACGAGCCCGATGACCTTCTTCGCGGCAGCCGCGCAGCGCACCAGCACCATCGCGTTCGGCACCGCCGTGCTCGGCATGCGCTACGAGGACCCGGTGCGCCTGGCCGAGGACGCCAGCACCGTCGACCTGCTCAGCGGTGGCCGGGTGCAGCTCGGCATCAGCACGGGCATCGCCGGGTACGGTCCGATCCTCGACCCGGTGTTCGGCACGGTCGACCGCAGCTTCCGTGACGAGGCCGAGGCCCGCGCCGCACGGCTGCTCGAGGTGCTGCAGGGTGAGCCCCTGGGCAGTGCCGGCAAGGGCTACGAGAGCATCCCCGCCGGGGCCGACCTGACCCTGCAGCCGCTCAGCCCGGGCCTGCGCGACCGCGTGTGGTGGGGCGGCGGCAGCATGGGCACGGCGGTCCGCACGGCCGAGAAGGGCCTCCTGCTGCACTGCTCGACCCTGAACACCGAGGACACCGGCGCCCCGTTCGCCCAGGCGCAGGCCGATCAGATCGCCGCCTACCGCGAGCGGTTCGCCGAGCTGCACCCGGAGCGCGAGTCCAAGGTCGCCGTGGGCCGGATCGTGGTGCCGCTCCTCGACGACCACGACCGCGAGGTGCACGAGGAGTTCCTGACCGGGTACGCCTCCGGGATGGACGACGAGGGCCGGCCGCTCTCGGGCACCCCGCCGTTCCGCTTCAGCAAGGTCGTGTCCGGCGAACCGGCGGCCATCGTCGACGCCCTGCTCGACGACCCGGCGGTCACCGCCACCGACGAGCTCGTCATCACCCTGCCGGCGAACGGCGACCGTGCGGCACACGAGCGAATCCTGCGCATCGTGGCCGAGGAGATCACCCCGGCGCTGCGGGCCTGAGGGCCGGTGCCGCGGGCCCGACCACCTGCGGTCCCGCCGCCGCCGCACCACCGAGAGTCAAGGGCATCCGGCAGGGCTCTGATCGAGTTGGTGAGGCCCGAGAGCCCGGCCGGATGACCATCTCGTCCCTGATCCGCACGAGATGGTGCACCCATCGTTCCACCTACCGAGCGGTTTGTCACACCGTTCCGCGCACCCGGGACGTATGAAGTTGACCAAGTGTCACTCGTTTTTCCGAACCGGGACGAAGTGCGGCAACCGGTTCACCGGTGCGCATCGGGGCCGGAACGAGCCACGGAACCTGGTTCCGGACACAGCACCGCGCGATCCCGTGGTGTTGTGTCCGGAACCTGGTTCCCGCGCCGGTTCACCGGTGCGCATCGGGGCCGGAACGACGAATGCGTCCCCGCGCGGACGCGGGGACGCATTCTGGGACGCACCGGGGAGGCCAGGGCAACAACGGCCGGATCAGGAGACCGAGTCGCTCACCCAGCGACCCCGTAGTCGGTGCGTGCGCGGACGGTAACCAGCCGACTCGCGCAGAACGATGTTACTGAACGGAGTCGGGAGCTGCGCGGAAACCGGACGACTTCGTCACTCCAGTTCGAGGGACGCGGTTCCGGCGTCGTCGACGACCGAGGCACCGACGTGCAGCGTGAAGGTCCCCGACTCGTACTGCCACGAGCCGTCCCAGTGGGCGAAGGCTCGCGCCGGGACCTCGATCGAGACCTCCGTCGAGGCGCCCGCGGCGAGCCGGACCGGGGCGAACCCGACCAGCCAGCGCACCGGGCGGTCGACTGCGGACTCCGCACGGGACGCGTAGACCTGCACGACGTGCTTGCCGGACCGGTCGCCCGTGTTCGCGACGGTCGCCGTGACGATGACGGCGTCGCCCTCGCGCACGGTCGGGGTCGCGGAGACGCCCTCGATCGACCACGTGGTGTAGCCGAGGCCGTGCCCGAACGGGTACGCCGGCTCCGTGCCGGCCCGCAGCCACGCCCGGTAACCGACGTGGACACCCTCGTCGTAGGCGACCTTCCCGTCGACCGGGGTGACGTCGAGCACGGGGACGTCGGCCATCGCGACCGGCCACGTCGTGGGCAGGCGGCCGCCGGGCTCCTGCGCCCCCGTCAGCACGTCGGCCAGGGCGTTGCCGTACTCCTGCCCGCCGAACCAGGTCAGCAGCACCGCGGCGACGTCGTTCCGCCACGGCATCTCGACCGGCGACCCGGCGTTCACGACGACGACCGTGTTCGGGTTCGCCGCGGCGACCGCGCGCACGAGGTCGTCCTGGTGACCGGGGAGTGCCAGCGAGGATCGGTCGTAGCCTTCGGACTCGACCTTGGAGTTCGTGCCGACCACGACCACGGCGACGTCCGCACCACGGGCGGCGTCCACCGCGGCCTCGATCAGCACAGCGGGGTCGTCGTCCGACGGCTCGGTGCCGAACTGGTACGCCAGCACGCCGCCGAGCGTCTCGTCCTGCACGATGTCGTACTCGATGCGGATCGCGACCTGCTGGCCGGTGGTCACCTCGACCGGCACCGACCGCGCCGGCGGGTTGAGGAACGCAGCACCGAGCTGGTCGCCCTCGAACGGCACGTCCTCGTCGAGCAGCAGTTCGCCGTCGATCCACATGCGTGACCGTCCGGCCGCGCCGATGCCGAACCGCACGGTCCCGGTCGACTCGGCCGTGTACGTGGTGGTGATGTCGAGCCGGTCGGCTTCACGCGTCGGGGCGTCGCCGCCGAACCAGAACAGTGCCGTCGCGCGGCGGTCCTCGACGAACAGCTCCTCGCCGTCCTTGACGAAGGCGACCCGGGCTCCGGGCTCCCCGGTGCCGGGGTTCGTGATGGTGGACAGCGGGAACTCCGCGATGCCCTCCTGCACGACGGCGCCGATCGCGTAGTCCACGCTCGCGCCGGGGAACGCCGAACGGATGCCGTCCAGCGGTGACACGACCTGCGACGGCACGACCGTGGCCGAGCCACCGCCCTGCGTGCGGGCCTGGTCGGCGTTGTGCCCGATCACCGCGATGCGCGACACGGCGGGGGCGTCGAGCGGCAGGACACCGGTGTTGCGGACCAGGACCGTGCCCTCGGCCTCGGCCTCGCGCACGAACGCGATGCCGTCCTCGACGTGCACGGGCGACGCGGCGACGGGCTCGAAGCCCTCGAGCGCGCCGACGCGTGCGGCCAGCGTCAGGATCCGGCGGACCTTGCGGTCGATCGCCGCCATCGGCACCTCGCCGGACTGCACGGCGGCGAGCAGCGGGCCCTCGCTCCACCACGGGTTCGGCCCGGGCATCGCGACGTCCTGCGACGCCTTCGCCGAGTCCACCGAACGCACCCCGGTCCAGTCGGACACGACGATGCCGTCGAAGCCCCACTCCGAGTTGAGCGGGGTCTCGAGCAGGTCGTTCTCCGACGCCGTCACGCCGTTGATCGCGTTGTACGACGACATGATCGCCCAGGCGTGCGCCTCGGTCACGGCCTTCTCGAACGCCAGCAGGTACAGCTCGCGCAGCGCGCGGTCCGACACCTCGGTCGACGCGGTGAAGCGGTCGGTCTCGTAGTCGTTCGCGATGTAGTGCTTCGGGGTGGCGGCGACACCGTTCTCCTGCACGCCGTCGACGTACGACGCGGCCAGGTCACCGGTGAGCACAGGGTCCTCGCTGAACGCCTCGAAGTGCCGGCCACCGAGCGGGGACCGGTGCAGGTTGATGGTCGGGCCGAGCACGACGTCCACGCCCTTGCGGCGGGCCTCCACCGCGGCGGCGGCGCCGTAGCGCTTCGCGATCGCGCGGTCCCACGAGGCACTCAGCGCGGTCGCCGACGGCAGGTTCAGGGACGGGTCACGCTCGTCCCACACCTCGCCGCGCACGCCCGATGGGCCGTCCGACATCAGGATCCGGCGCAGCCCGATCTTCTCGATGGGCCAGGTGGTCCAGAAGTCACGTCCGGTGAGCAGCTGCACCTTCTCGTCGGTGGTCAGCTGGCCGAGGAGCGCATCGATGCGCTCGGTCAGCGGCGTCGACGGACTGGAGGCGGTGCTCGCGTCGTTCACGGTGGTCACGGTGGTCGGTCCTCTCGTTCAGGGCCGCGGGGCGCCGCCTGGACAGCCGGGGCCTCGTCGCCCACACCCACCATCCACCGGGTTCGCCGCCCGCGCTGGCAGCTCCTGCACCGTACCACCCAAAACCAACCGTTGCTTGGTTTTCTCGGGTCTCCAGCGGGCGGTACAGTCTGGCCATGGCACGACGGGGTTCGTACGCAAAGGGCATCGCGAAGCGCGAGGAGATCCTCACGGTCGCGCTGGACCTCGTGGCGTCCCAGGGCTTCCGGCGGACGAGCATCAAGGACATCGCCGACGCCGTGGAGCTGACCCAGGCCGGACTGCTGCACTACTTCGACTCCAAGGACGAGCTCTGGGTCGAGATCCTCCGCCGGCGCGACGAGCTCGACCTCGCGCACGACTGGCAGGCCGCGGACCCGGCAGCCCTGCTCGCGGCGATCGTGCGGCACAACGCCGAGGTCCCGGGCCTGGTGCAGATGTTCGTCAACCTGTCCGCCGCCGCTGCCACCGACGCCGAGCACCCGGCGCACGAGTACTTCCGCGAGCGCTACGAACGCAGCCGCCGCGTGCTGTCCGCCGACTTCCGGACCATGCAGCAGGACGGTCGACTGCGTACCGACATCGACCCCGACGAACTCACCAGCGTGCTGCTCGCAGTGTCCGACGGCATGCAGATCCAGTGGCTCTTCGACCCCACCCGCGACATGGCCGAGCACGTCGAGCTCGTCGCCCGCCTCGCGATCGCCCAGGTCGCCCCCACCGCCTGACGGGCTCCCCCGCCCCGCCCGAACCAGGTTCCGGACACAGCACCGCGCGATCCCGTGGTGTCGTGTCCGGAACCTGGTTCCGCAGTGGGGTACGGACAGGGCCTGGTCGCGTCAGGTGCGGCGGGGCAGGATGGTCGGTGCCCGCCAGGGTGTGTTCCGACGACGATGTGGAGTGACGCGATGACGCGTGTAGTGGTGACCGGTGGCAGCGGCAAGCTCGGACGAGCGGTGGTGCGTGACCTCGACGCGCACGGGTACGACGTGGTCCTGCTCGACCGTGTCCCCTCCCCCGACAAGCCCGAACGTGTCCCGTTCGTGCGGATCGACCTGACCGACCACGGCCAGGTCCTGAACGCCCTGCTCGGCATCGACGACCGGTACGACCACGTCGACGCCGTCGTGCACCTCGCGGCGGTGCCGGCCCCGGGGCAGGTCCCCGACGTGGCCCTCATCACGAACAACGTGACCTCGTCGATCAACGTCTTCCACGCAGCCCGTGCCGCGAAGATCAAGAACGTCGTGTGGGCGTCGAGCGAGACCCTGCTCGGCATCCCGATGGGCGAGCACCACCCGCCCTACCTGCCGGTCGACGAGGAGTTCGCCGTCCGGCCGCAGTCGTCGTACTCCCTCGGCAAGGCGGTGGAAGAGGAGATGGCCCGCCACTTCACCCGCTGGGACCCGGAGCTGAAGATGATCGGCCTGCGCTTCTCGAACGTGATGGACGAGACCGACTACCCGGCGTTCCCGTGGGACGCCACCCCCGAGGCGAAGACGTTCAACCTGTGGTCGTACATCGACTCCCGCGACGGGGCCCAGGCCGTCCGCCGGGCACTCGAGGCCGACCTCACCGGGTTCGAGGCGTTCGTCATCGCCAGCCCCGACACGGTGATGGACACCCCGACCATCGAGCTCGTCGAGCGCTTCGTGCCGGACATCGAGCGCCGTGCGGACATCGACGGTGTCAGCTCGCTGCTGTCGTCGGAGAAGGCCCGCGAACTCCTCGGCTACACGCCCGAGCACAGCTGGCGCGACCACCGCGCCTGAACATCAGGCGGCGGGGACGAGGAGCCCGTCGAGCACCAGGTCGCGCGCCGCCGGCAGCAGGTCGGCGGCGAGCGCCTGCTCGTCCACGCCGGTGATCTGCGCGAGCGCGCCGATGATCGCGGCGACGGACAGGTCACCGTCGCAGGCGCCCACGAACGCCGCGAGTGCGGTGTCCGCGTCCGCCCGGCGCCCGAGCCCGCCGCCCTGCACCAGGGTCATCACGGTGGGGTCGTCGTTGCCCGGCCAGTAGTACCGCTCCTCGGTGACGTCACCGGCCACCGACAGGTGGGCGGCGGCGAGCGCGACATCGTCGTGCGCGGCGAGCCAGGCGGCTGCGTCGAGGACGCGGGCGACCGTCGCGCCGAGGCCCGCGGGGTTGGAGCCGAGCGTCTCGGGGACCCGCTCGAACCGGCGGAGGCCGGACGGGCCTCCCGGCAGGGGTCGACGCACCACGACGTAGCCGAAGCCGACGCCGGTGACGCGACGGTCCGCGAAGTCGTCGAGCCAGGCGCTCATCAGGGTGTCGAACTCGGCCGTGCCGGGCTTCGTCCCGCCGTCACGGATCCAGGTCTCCGCGTAGGACGTCGGGTCCTGCCGCTCGCGCTCGATCACCCACACGTCGAGGTCGGTGTCGGCGAACCAGGCGCGCACGCGGTCCAGGCCGTCGACGCCCCAGTGGTACTCCCAGTTGCCGAGGAGCTGGGCGGTCCCGCCGGGCTCCAGGTGGTCGGACAGGCCGCGGAGCACCGTCTCGACCAGGGCGTCGCCGACCATGCCACCGTCGCGGTACTCGTACGACGGCACGCCCTCGCGACGGGGTGTGATGACGAAGGGCGGGTTCGACACGATCCGGTCGAAGCGCTCTCCCGCGACCGGCTCGAACAGTGAGCCGAACCGGAAGTCGATGCCGTCGATGCCGTTCAACTGGGCGTTGAACCGGGCGATGTCGAGGGCACGGCGCGAGATGTCGGTGGCGACCACGTGGTCGGCGAAGCGCCGCGCGTGCATGGCCTGGATGCCGCACCCGGTGCCGAGGTCGAGCACCCGCTCGACCAGCACGGGCACCTGTAGGCCGCTCAGCGTCGTGGTGGCGCCGCCGATGCCGAGGACGTGTTCCTCGCTGATCGCGTGCCCGAGGGCGAGCTCGCCGAGGTCGGAGACGATCCACCAGCTGCCGGCGCCGAGGTCGTCGACGAAGGCGTAGGGGCGCAGGTCGACGGTGGGGTGGACGAGCGCGTCGGCGCCGTAGCCGTTGCCGTCGCCTTCGCCTTCACTGCGCAGCAGGCCCGCGGCGATGACGGCGTCGAGCCCGGCGGTCGGGAACGCCACAGCGGCCTCGGCGCGCGCCACCGGCAGGCCGAGCACGAACAGCGTCGCCAGGGTGCCGAGCGGCGTGGTCTCGCGGGCGGCGAGCGCACGGAGCACGGCGACCCGCGAACCCCGGTGCAGCGATGCGGCGGCCTCGGTACCCCACAGGGAGTCGAGCCGGTCGACGGTGAAGCCAGCGGCCGTCAGGTCCGCGGCGAGCGCCGTGGTGACGGCGGGGTCCGCGACGATCGACGGCAGCGTGCGCACCGTGTCCACGCCGGCGGTTGCACCGTCGCTCACGAGGCGATCCCCTCGCGCAGCAGGGCCGCGGGGACCTGCCAGTCGAGCACCAGGTCGAGGAGCCCGGGGAACCGCTGCTGCACGTCCTCGACGCGGACTCGGCTGACGCGGGTCAGGCCCTCCAGGTGCTGCTCGAGCAGACCGGCCTCGCGCAGGACCCGGAAGTGGTGGGTCAGCGTGGACTTCGGCCGGTCGATGCCGACCCAGCCGCAGCTGCGCTCACCCCCGGCCGCGTCGACCAGGTAGCGGTGCAGGATCGCGAGCCGGATCGGATCGCTCAGGGCGTCCATCACGACCGGGAGGTCCATCTCGGCCACGGACGGCTGCGGCAGCCGTTCAGGAGCATCGACGTGCGCGGGCATGGACGGGACGCTACCACCGTTCGGCTTGCTGTACGACTTGCGTCGTACTGTTCGAGTGCGGTACGAATGCAGTCGTACTGCACGGAGATGGAAAGGGGTGCGCATGCACCAGTCAGCTCGTTCGGTCGCCGGGTTCTGGATCCTGGCGGCGATGCTCCTGGTCTCGGTCGCGTCGTCGGCCGTGCCGTCGCCGATCTACCCGGTCTACGCAGCCGAGTGGCACCTCACCCCGCTCATGCTCACCGGGGTCTTCGCCATCTACGTCGCCGGCCTGCTCGCGAGCCTGCTCGTCGCGGGTCGCCTGTCCGACCACGTCGGCCGCAAGCCTGTCCTGGTCGTCGGCGGCCTGGGTGTCGCACTGTCGCTCGGCTTGTTCGCGATGGCGGACGGGGTCGTCGCGCTCATCGTCGACCGGATCGTGCAGGGTGTCTCGGTCGGGCTGCTCATCGGGGCCCTCGGTGCGGCCCTCATCGACAACTCCCTCGAACGCCACCCGACCATGGCCGGCGTGCTGAACGGCGTCATCCCGCCGATCGCACTCGCCACCGGCGCGATGTCGAGCGGCGCGCTGGTGCAGTGGGGTCCGGCACCGGAGCAGCTCGTCTACCTGCTGTTCGGCGCACTCCTCGTGCTCCTGGTGCTCGCGCTGTTCGTCGTCCCCGAGCAGGTGCAGCGTCGCCCCGGCGCTCTTCGCTCCCTGCGCCCGACGATCAGCGTGCCGCGGTCCTCACGCCGGCTGTTCCGCGGCGTCGCCGGCTCGCTCGTCGCCAGCTGGGCCCTCGGCGGCATGTTCCTGTCGCTCGTGCCCTCGGCGCTCGGCACGGTGTTCGGCATCACCAACCACTTCGCCGCCGGTGCGCTCATCGCCGTGGTCACCGGCGTCGGCGCGCTGACCGGCCTGGCGATCCAGCGGATGGACGCCCGTCGCGCGGTCCTGCTCGGACTCGTGGCCCTCGTACTCGGCCCGATCGTCACCGTGTCGTTCGTGTTCGCACACTCCCTGCCGGGCATGGTCGTCGGCAGCGCGATCGCCGGTGTCGGATTCGGCGCCGGGTTCCAAGCGCCGCTGCGGATGCTGCTCGCCACCGCTGCCCCGACCCACCGCGCCGGGCTGCTCTCCACGATCTACGTCGTCAGCTACCTGGCGTTCGGGGTGCCCTCGGTCATCGGCGGGCTGCTCGAGCCCTCGGTCGGTCTCGTCCCGGTCATCGCCGGGTACGGCGGTTTCATCGTGCTCGCCGCAGTCGTCGCCCTCGTGCTGCAACTGTCGTCGAAGGACGCCGCCGAGGTCGAGGAGCGCGCGGCCGAGGTCATCGAGCGCACCGCGACCGGCTCGATCCGGGTCGCGGCCGAGTAGCGACCCGTCCGCCTGGCGCAACGCGCTCGCACGGTGCGGAGATGCCCATTCGGTGCGAGGTTGATCGCTCGGTGCGGGCCTGCAGCGCCGCACGGAGCCATCAACCTCGCACGCGGTGACCAGCGCCGCACGGTGCCGACAGCACCAGCGCCCGTCCGCGGCGCTAGTGGCCCGGTCGCGCCGAGTTCGTCCCGCGAGCGCGCGTACGCACACCGACGGTCCGCGCTGCCCCGGTGTGCGCAGCATCGACGTCGGCCTTGCCCCGGTCCGCAGCATCGCGCAGACGCTTCGGCCCGTGCCGCTTGGCCCAGTCCCAGAAGCGGTGCAGCTGCGCCTTGAGCCACGTGATGATCTTGTGGAAGAAGTGGAACTCGCTCGCCAGCACCGTGAGGCCGATGAACACCACGAGCCACCCCGGGCCCGGCAGCGGCACCAGGATCAGCCCGATGATGACGACCAGCCCGCCCACCAGACCGACGAGCACCTTGTAGAGCAGGTGCACGTGCGGCCGCGCGTGGATCCAGGTGCGCAGGCGGTGGAACCACTGGAAGCGCTGGCGCGGCGCGCCGTCGGCCCGGGCTTCGCCGGGTCGGTCGTTCGGGTCGCCGTCCATGCCGAAAACGTAGGGCGCGCGGCTGGGAATCAGCGGCGCACGGGGTGGACGCGGGGTGCGCATGCCGGGAGGCGCGTGGCGGGGACAGCCCGCGCCTCCCGGCCGTCAGGCGGCACCGATCGCGTGCCCCTCACGCGTGCGCGACGCACGTCGCCGCCCACGGGACGGCGGCCAGCCGTGCCTCCGGGATCGGCTCGCCGCCGACCGTGCAGCGCCCGTAGGTGCCGTCGTCGAGTCGTGCGAGCGCTGCGTCCACCTGGCGGATCCGCAGTTGGGCGCCGTCGCGGACCGCACCGAGCGAGCCGCGTTCCCAGGCCAGGGTCGCACCCTCCGGGTCGTGTTCGTCGTCGGAGTTCGCGTCCTGCCGGGCGTCGCTGACGTCGCGCATGCTCCGCTCGACCTCGGCGAGCAGCCGGACGTTGCGGGCGCGCTCGGCCTCGAGTGCGGGGCGGGGGTCCTCCATCCCGTCCACGGTAGTCGCGGCGGAATGGCCCCGCCTCCGGATGCGTTCGCATAGACATGACGAAGATCGGGTTCCTGTCGTTCGGACACTGGCGTGACGTGCCGGGGTCGAAGGTGCGCAGCGGGCGGGAGGCCCTGGTGCAGGCGATCGACCTCGCGGTCGCAGCCGAGGAAGCCGGCGTCGACGGCGCCTACTTCCGCGTCCACCACTTCGCGCCGCAGCAGGCCGCGCCGTTCCCGCTGCTCTCCGCCATCGCCGCGAAGACCAGCCGGATCGAGATCGGAACCGGCGTCATCGACATGCGCTACGAGAACCCGCTCTACATGGCGGAAGAGGCCGCGGCCACCGACCTGATCTCCGGCGGCCGACTGCAGCTCGGTGTCTCGCGGGGATCACCCGAGACCGCCCTGGCCGGCTACCAGCAGTTCGGCTACGTGCCCGACGCCTCCGACGAGAACGGCGGCGACATGGCCCGTGCGCACACGAACGTGTTCCGCCGCGCGATCGCCGGCGAGCCGATGGCCAACGCCAACCCGCAGATGACCGGGTCGGTCGGGTCCCTGCCGATCTCCCCGCTGTCCGACTCGCTCGGCGACCGGATCTGGTGGGGTGCCGGCACCCGTGCCACCGCTGAGTGGACCGCCGAGCAGGGCATGAACCTGATGTCCTCGACCCTGCTGACCGAGGACACCGGCGTGCCCTTCGACCAGCTGCAGGCCGAGCAGATCGAGCGCTTCCGCCGGGTCTGGTCGGAGTCCGGCTGGGACCGCGAACCGCGCGTCTCGGTCTCGCGCAGCATCATCCCGATCATCGACGACGAGTCGCGCCACTACTTCGGCGTGCGCGCGCAGGTCGAGGGGCAGGACCAGGTCGGGCACCTCGACGGCGGGCTGGCCCGGTTCGGCCGGTCCTACATCGGTGAGCCCGAGCAGCTCGTCGCGGAGCTCGCGGCCGACCAGGCCGTCCGGGCTGCCGACACCGTGCTCGTCACCGTGCCGAACCAGCTCGGTGTGGACTTCAACGCCCGGCTGCTCGCCGCCGTGAAGGACGTGTTCACCGAGGTCGACGCGGAGCCCGTCCCCGCCTGACCCCGGATCGGGCTCGGGCTCGGGCTCAGCCGTTCGGCCAGAGCAGCCGGAACCGCTCGCACACGACCGGCATGTCCGGCGCGAACCCCCGCGGGTTCTCCGAGTGTGCGCGCCAGAACGCCTCGTGCACGGTCCGCCAGTGTTCGAGCGTCCGGTCGCCTTCCCCCTCGGCCCAGGCGTGGTCCGCGTCGACCTGGTCGAACGGAACCACCCGGACCGCCGTCGTCTCGATGACGGCACGGGGCGCACCCGAGCCGTCGGTCACGATGCTCACCTCGTCGGTCGCGGGCAGCGGATCGCCGGTCGCCTCGTAGTCCCAGAGCGACGACGCCGTGCCGACCTTGACCCCGTCGAGCACGAGCTGCAGGAGCGCATCCGCCTGCTCCGGGGTCGCGCCGAAGGACCACGCCTCCGGCACGTCCGCCGGAAGGCTCGGACGCTCGCTGCGTCGCGCGGTCCAGAAGTCGTCGAGCGTCGAGGGCACGCCCCGACCGTAGTGCACCGGTCCGGTCCCCCCTTGTGCTGACACCCGGCTGGGGACTGGGGCGAGGCCGACCGCGCTCCTAGGCTCGGGAGCGTCGATCCACCCCGCACCTCGAGGAGCAACCGTGACGCTGCCGGCCGCAGGCTGGTTCCCGGACCCGCAGGACGCCCGTCGTCTGCGCTGGTGGGACGGTCGCACCTGGGGCGCAGCCACGCGGGCCCCCGCGGCTGCTGCTGACCCGGTCACGCCGATCGTCGTCGCGCCGGTGGGGCCGTCGTTCTCGGTGCAGACCGCGGCGATCCGGACGGACGCGTGGGCATCGGGCACCGCCGGCGACCGTCGGCTCTGCGTGTTCACGGTGCTCGCGGTGCTGCTCGCCGTGGTCTCGGTCGTCGCGAACCCCTGGGGCCTGGCGGGACTGCTCGCCGTGGCGTGCGGGGTCATCGGCATCGTCCGTCCCGGGGCTGTCGGTGCCTGGGCCGTCGTGGCGCGGAGCGCTTCGGCGAGCGCCCTCGTCGTCGCGGTGACGACGACGGTCATCGCAGCGTCGGCCCAGTTCGACCTGTTCTGAGCGCGCAGGCGCCTACCGCCGCGCCCGCGGGTGTGCCGTCTGGTACACGTCCCGCAGCATGTCCGCCGTGACCATCGTGTAGATCTGCGTCGTGGCGACACTCGCGTGTCCGAGCAGCTCCTGCACCACGCGCACATCAGCACCGCCCTCGAGCAGGTGCGTCGCGAACGAGTGCCGGAACGTGTGCGGTGATACGTGCGCCTCCAGGTCGGCGGCAGCAGCGGCGGCCTGGATCACGAGCCAGGCACTCTGCCGCGACAACCGCGCTCCACGGGCGCCGAGGAACAGCGCCGGCGTCGACGGCCCTCGTGCCGCGAACACCGGCCGTGCCCGCACCAGGTACGCGTCGATCGCGGCCCGGGCGAAGCTGCCGAGCGGCACGATCCGCTGCTTGTTGCCCTTGCCCGTGACCTTCACGACGGAGAGCTCGCCGTCGCCGTCCGACAGCGTCGTCACGTCGTCGACCGACAGCCCCACCGCCTCGGAGATCCGCGCACCGGTGGCGTAGAGGAGCTCGAGCAGGGCCTTGTCCCGCAGCTGGACGGGGTCGTCGGCGTCGACGGACACCACCCCGAGCAGCCGTTCCATGTCCTCGACGGGGATCGCCTTCGGCAGCCGCATCGGAGCCTTCGGCGGCCGGACGGCGGTGCCGGGGTCGAGCGGCAGCCAGCCCTCCCCCGCGGCGAAGGCGGTGAACGAGCGCACCGAACTGAGCATCCGCGCGATCGACCGCGGTGCCAGCGGACCTTCCGGTCGGGTGGCCAGGTGTGTCACGAACCCCGAGACGTCCGCCCGTGCCAACCGTGCCACGTCCTGCAGCACCGAGGAGCCCCCGGCCCGGTCCGCACCGTCCGACTCGACGACCGGAGCGGCGGCCAACCACGACGTGAACACGGCAAGATCCCGTCGGTACGCCGACAACGTGTGCTGCGAGAGTCCCCGCTCGATCGCGACGTGCCGCAGGTACGTCTCCGCGGCACGGTCGAGGGGCATCACCTCAGCAGGCTAACCGGCGCGAGGCCACCCGCCCGTCAGTGCAACGCCTCGTCCGGCGCGCCCACGCGGAACCCGGTGAACGTCACGGTCAGCCCGGCCCGCGTCGGCCCGGCGCACAGCAGCCCCGCGGACACGACGGCGTCCGGGTCGAGGTACGCGACCCGGACGAGGCGGGGCTCCTCACCCTCGGCCCACGCCCGGATCGTCACGGCGTCGCCATCGCGGCTCGCGCGGACGGTCACCACCCGGCCCGCCCACTCCGGCACGGGCGACACCGACCAGTCCGAGAACCCACGCGTCACCACGGCGCCGAGCTGCGGCGCTCCGTCCGAGAACTCCACGCCGGCCTTGATCCAGGTCTGTTCGTGGACGCGCAGGAACACCCCGGCCTGGTCGAACTGCTCGGCGTAGTCGAGCACGAACGACGCCTCGACCGAGAACGGCCCGTCCGTCGGCTGCAGCAGCGCGTGCTCGGAGTCGTGCACGAACCCGTACGAGGTGGTCCGCCAGGCGTCACTGCCCTCGACCGCGGTGACGCGGAACACGTCGCCGTCGAACTCGGCGGCCTCCGGCTCGTGCGTCCAGGTACCGGTGGTGACCAGGTCGCGTAGGCCCTCGACCGCTGACCCGCTCACTTGCGGCGCTGTTCGATGGCCTCGACGGCGAGCGTCGCGACGACGAGGGCCGAGTTGTTGAGCCGACCGCCCAGGATCCCCTCGAGCAGCTCCGCCCGCGGGACCCAGCGCGTCACGATGTCGGCCTCTTCCGCCTCGCGCTCGAACGCGGACTCGGTCGAGCGGACACCGCGCGCCCGGTAGATCTGGATGAACTCGTCACTGCCGCCCGAGGACGTGTTGTAGCGGACCAGGGGCTCCCACGTGTCGGCCTCGAGGTCGGCCTCCTCGCCCAGCTCGCGCTTCGCGGCCGTCAGGTGGTCCTCGCCCTCCATGTCGAGCAGACCGGCGGGCAGCTCCCAGTCGCGCAGCCGCACCGGGTGTCGGTACTGCTGGATGACCAGGACGCGGCCCTCGTCGTCCTCCGCGTACACGGCGACGGCGCCCGTGTGGTCGATGTACTCGCGGACCATCGAGTCGCCGTTGTACGCGACGGTGTCGCGGCGCACGTCCCAGACGGCGCCCTCGTACACGACGGTGGATTCGGTGACCTCGAAGGAGGCGGACTCGTCAGCGATCGGTGCGTCTGTCACGACTCCATCCAAGCACGCGTGCGCCGGGCGCCCCCGTCGGAACCAGGTTCCGGACACAGCACCGCGTCGTTCCGCGGTTCCGTGTCCGGAACCAGGTGCCGTGGACGCGACCCCGGACGGACGGGAGGCGCGGTGCCAGCTGGCACCGCGCCTCCCGTCCGATCGTGGAGACCGGCGCTTACGCGACCTGCTCCTCGGTCTGCGGGTCGAACAGGCTGGACGCCTCGTGGCGCTCGATCGCGGCCGCGACGAGCCCCGCGAACAGCGGGTGCGCATCGGTCGGACGCGAGCGGAGCTCCGGGTGCGCCTGGGTGGCGATGTAGAACGGGTGCACGTCGCGCGGGAGCTCGACGTACTCCACCAGCGTGCCGTCGGGCGACGTGCCCGAGAAGACGAGGCCGGCGTCCGCGATCTGCTCGCGGTACTTGTTGTTCACCTCGTAGCGGTGACGGTGGCGCTCGGAGGCCTCGGGCGCTCCGTACAGCTCCGCTGCCAGCGACCCTTGCGTGAACGACGCCGGGTACAGGCCCAGGCGCATCGTGCCGCCCAGGTCGCCACCGGCGATGATGTCGACCTGCTCCGCCATCGTCGCGATGACCGGGGTGGAGGTCTCCGGGTCGAACTCGGTGCTCGACGCGTCGGTCAGACCGACCTCGTGGCGGGCGTACTCGATGACCATGCACTGCAGGCCGAGGCACAGGCCGAGCGTCGGGATGCCCTGCTCACGCGCGAACTTCAGCGCGCCGAGCTTGCCCTCGATGCCGCGCACGCCGAACCCACCGGGGATGCAGATGCCGTCGACGTCGCCGAGCTGCTTCGCCGCGCCCTCGGGCGTGGTGCAGTCGTCGGACACGACCCACTTCAGCGTCACCTTGGCGTCGTGCGCGAAGCCGCCGGCACGGAGCGCCTCGGTGACGGACAGGTAAGCGTCCGGCAGGTCGATGTACTTGCCGACCAGGGCGATCGTGACGGCCTTCTTCGGCTCGTGCACGGCCTTCAGCACCGGGGTCCACGCGGTCCAGTCGACCGGACGGGCGTCGAGCTTGAGCGCCTCGACGATGACCTGGTCGAGGCCCTGGTTGTTCAGCAGCGTCGGCAGGTCGTAGATCGAGGGGACGTCGACGGCGTTCACCACGGCGTCCTCGTCCACGTCGCACATCAGCGCGATCTTGCGCTTGTTCGACTCCGACACCGGACGGTCGCTGCGCAGCACGAGCGCGTCGGGCTGGATGCCGATCGAGCGCAGAGCGGCGACGGAGTGCTGCGTCGGCTTGGTCTTCTGCTCCCCCGAGGCGTTCATGAACGGCACCAGGGAGACGTGCACGAAGAACACGTTGTTGCGGCCGAGCTCGTGCCGCACCTGACGGGCGGACTCGATGAACGGCTGCGACTCGATGTCGCCGACGGTGCCACCGACCTCGGTGATGATGACGTCGGGCTGCGGGTCGTTCTGCGCCTGCTCGCGCATCCGGCGCTTGATCTCGTCGGTGATGTGCGGGATGACCTGCACCGTGTCGCCGAGGTACTCGCCGCGACGCTCCTTGGCGATCACCGTCGAGTACACCTGACCGGTCGTGACGTTCGCGGCCTGCGACAGGTTGATGTCGAGGAAGCGCTCGTAGTGCCCGATGTCGAGGTCCGTCTCCGCACCGTCGTCGGTCACGAAGACCTCGCCGTGCTGGAACGGGTTCATGGTGCCCGGGTCCACGTTGAGGTACGGGTCGAGCTTCTGCATGACGACCTTGAGGCCGCGAGCCGTGAGCAGGTTGCCGAGGCTGGCCGCCGTCAGGCCCTTGCCGAGAGACGAGACGACCCCGCCGGTCACGAAGATCTGCTTCGTCACCTTCGGGGTCGAGTTCGAAGAATTGGTACCGCCGCTGAGAGTGTCCGCCACGGGATTCCATCGTACGTCAGAACTGCCGGGAGGCGCGACCTCGGTTCGCCGTGGGCGTTGCGCGGGTGGGTGGCCGGGTCCTCGGGCCGTGGCCGGGTCGGCGGGCGGCACCCGCCTGCTTGGTCGTCAGGCTCGCTGGCCGGCCACGTCGAGCAGCTCGCGGGCGTGCTCGATCCCGCTGGCGCTGTCGCCGAGTCCGGAGAGCAACCGTGCCATCTCCTGCAACCGGTCCTCGCCCTCGAGCCGGCGCACGCTCGACGACGTGACGGCCCCGCTGGCGTCCTTCACGACGTTGAGGTGGTTGTTCGCGAAGGCCGCGACCTGGGCCAGGTGCGTGACGACGATGACCTGCGTGCGCTCGGCGAGCTTCGCCAGCCGTCGGCCGATCTCGATCGCCGCCGCCCCACCGACACCGGCGTCGACCTCGTCGAAGACGAACGTCGGCACCGTGGTGCTGCCGGCCATGACGACCTCGATCGCGAGCATCACGCGCGACAGCTCACCGCCGGACGCCCCCTTGCCGATCGGCCGGGGGTCGGTGCCGGAGTGCGGCTGGAGCAGGATCGTGACCTGGTCACGGCCGTGTCGGCGGTACTCGCCGGCGTCGGTGACCTCGACCACCAGCGTCGCACCGCCCATCGCGAGGGTCTTCAGCTCAGCGGTCACGCGCTTCGCCAGGTCGGTCGCCGCCTTGGTGCGCGCCGTCGTGAGCGCGGCGGCGGCGGACTCGAGCGCCTGCTCGTCCTGCTCGACCGACTGCTGCAACGCCGCGATCCGGTCGTCGTCGCCGTCGAGCTCGAGCAGCCGGTCGCTCGCGCGCTGTCCGTAGGCGATGACGTCGTCCACCGTCTCGCCGTACTTGCGGGTGAGGCCGGCCAGCAGGGCACGGCGTTCGTTGATGAGTTCGAGATCGTGCCCGGCCTCGGGTTCCAGGGAACCGAGGTAGCTCGAGATGCTCGCCGAGGCCTCGGCCGCCTGGATCCCGAGCTCCGTGAGCTGCTCGAGTACCGGCTGCAGGGCACTGTCCGACGACGCGACGCGCTCCACGGCACGGCGTGCGGACTCGACCAGGCCGACGACGTCGGAGACGCCGTCGAGGGACTCGCTGGACAACGCCTCGTGCGCCAGGGCAGCGGACAACCGGAGCTCCTCGAGGTTGCCCAACCGTTCGGCGCGTTCGGCCAGCTCGACGTCCTCGCCGGGCTGCGGGTCGGCGGCCTCGATCTCGTCGGAGGCCGCGCGGATCCGCTCGGCCTCGGCCACGCGGTCGTCCCGGTCGCGGACCAGGACCTCGAGGTCACCGGCGTGCTGCTGCCAGGCGTCGTACGCGGCGACGTACCGGGCGAGGGCCTTCTCGAGCGAGGCTCCCCCGAACCCGTCGAGGGCAGCTCGCTGCGCCGTGGCCGAGGTCAGGCGGATCTGGTCCGACTGCCCGTGCACGGTGACGAGCTGGTCGGCGAGCTCGCCGAGCACCGCCACGGGCGCACTGCGACCGCCCACCGTGGCGCGGCTGCGCCCCTCGGCGGAGACCGTGCGGGTGAGGATGAGTTCGCCGTCCTCGACGGTGCCGCCGGCGTCCTCGACGCGTTCGGCGACGGCGTCCTGCTCGGGGACGTGCCAGCGGCCTTCGACGACGGCGCTCGACGCACCGCGGCGCACCGAGCCGGCATCGGCCCGCGCACCGAGCAGCAGCCCGAGCGCGGTGACGATCATCGTCTTGCCCGCACCGGTCTCCCCGGTGACGACGGTGAAGCCCGGCCCGAGTTCGAGCGTGGTCTCACCGATGACACCGAGGTCGCGGATCGCGATCTCCTCGATCATCGGTCGTCCTCCGTGCTCATCGGTCGTCCTCGTCGCTCTGGGGGCCGCGCCACCCGGCGACGGGCAGCTGGAACTTCGCGACCAGGCGGTCGGTGAACGGAGCGTCCTTGAGTCGGGCGACCCGCACCGGGTCGGGCGAACGCCGGACCTCGACTCGGGCGCCCGGGGGCAGGTCGTGGGTCCGTCGGCCGTCGCACCAGAGGACACCGACGCCGCTCGTGCGCCGCAGGACCTCGATCGCGAGCGTGCAGTCCGGCCCGACGACGATCGGACGGGCGAACAGGGCATGGGCACTCAGCGGCACCATGAGCAGCGCGTCGACGTCCGGCCACACGATGGGGCCACCGCCGGAGAACGAGTACGCCGTGGAGCCGGTCGGGGTCGACACGACCACGCCGTCGCAGCCGAACGACGACAGTGGGCGGCCGTCGACCTCGGTGACGACCTCCAGCATCCGCTCCCGCGAGGCCTTCTCGATCGTGGCCTCGTTCAGCGCCCAGCTCGAGTAGACGATCTGGTTGCCCACGACCACGTCGACCTGCAGGGTGACGCGTTCCTCGACGTTGTACTCACCGGACAGCGCGCGCTCGACCGTCTCGGACAGGCCGTCACGCTCGCTCTCGGCCAGGAACCCGACGTGCCCGAGGTTCACCCCGATCAGCGGAGCGCCGGTTTTCCGCACGAGTTCCGCCGCGCGGAGGATCGTGCCGTCGCCACCGAGCACGATGACGATCTCGAGCTGGTTCGGCTGGACGTCGACGCCGAGGATGTCGACCTTGCCGACCGACGCTTCGGCACGACGGATGTCGGCGTACTCGTCGAAGGGCATGACGGGCGTGAGACCGGCTGCGTGCAGGAGGTCGCAGACCTCGACCGCAGCGTCGATCGAGTCACGGCGACCCGTGTGGGACACGAGCAGGATGTGCCGTTCGTCACTCATGAAGACCCTTCCGTGAGTTCGGTCGCCCGGACTCTCCATTCTGTCGGATTGCCCCCGACACCGCGCTGGAAGCGGGCCAGGTACTCGTGGTTGCCGTGTGTCCCGACGATCGGGGACGCGGCGAGCCCACTGGTGCCGAGGCCCAGGTCCCACGCCGCCCACAGCACGTTCATGAGCGCGTCGTTCCGGAGCCCGGCGTCGTGCACGATGCCCTCGCGGACACCGCCACGACCCACTTCGAACTGGGGCTTCACCAGGAGCACGAACTCGTCCGCGGGGACGGCTTCGGCCAGCGCCGGCAGCACGAGTCGGAGCGAGATGAAGGACAGGTCCCCCACCACCAGGCTCGTCTCGGCAGCGGCGCCGTCGAGCGCCAGGTAGTCGGCGCGCGTGAGGTTCCGCGCGTTCGTCCCCTCGACCACGGCGACGCGTTCATCGAGCGCGATGGTGGGGTGCAGCTGTCCGTGCCCCACGTCGAGCGCGATGACACGGCGCGCGCCGCGTGCGAGCAGCACCTGGGTGAACCCACCGGTGCTCGCGCCCACGTCGAGCACGACCCTGTCGTCGGGGTCGACGTCGAACGCGTCGAGTGCGCCGACGAGCTTCCGGGCCGCACGCGAGACCCACTCGTCCGCGGCGTCGACCTCGATGTCCGCGTCGGACGCGATCGGCGTCGACGGCTTCAGGACAGCACGGCCACCCACGAGCACCCGGCCGTCCTGGATCAGCTTGCTGGCGACGGTGCGCGACCGTGCGAGCCCGCGTGCAGCGAGGAGGGCGTCGAGGCGGACCGGGGTCGCGTCGTGCACGGCTCCGTCCGGCTCAGGCACTCGCGGAGCCGCCGCTCTCGAGCCGCGTCCGCAGCTCGTCGTGCAGGGCGGAGAAGGCGTCGGCGCGCTCGGCGAGCGGCAGGGCCTCGGCCTCGGCGGTGCGCGCGGCGAAGGCGTCCTGCTGCTCGGGTTCGGCGGACGGCTGCTCGGGGTTCGGCACGTCCGACACGCTACTCGCCGCCGTACAGCTGCGGGTCCACGTCGAGGCCGTAGATGGCCAACCCGGACTCCCAGATGAGCGCCGAGCCGGCACGGAGCCGATCGATGTCCGTCCCGGCGTCGAGCACCCGGACGACGTGCCCGCGCATCGCCACCGTCGCAGTCCCGACGGTCACGTACCGGGTGCCGTCCTCGTCCTCGCGCCGCACCGTCTCCGGGTACGGCTGGGACAGCCCTCGGAGGTCTTCGAGCACGTAGGTGGGACGCGAGCGCTGGTCGGCCGCGAGCACCTGCTTCGCCTTGTCGATGCCGGTGAGCACGAGCACGCTCGGGATCCCGACGTCGTTCGCGCCCTTGATGTCGGTGTCCAACCGGTCCCCGATGAACAGGGTCCGACCGCCGCCGAAGCGCTCGACCGCCGTGTCGAAGATCGGCCGCTCGGGCTTGCCGGCGACGACGGGCATCCGGCCGACCGCCTGGTGCACGGCGGACACGAGCGTGCCGTTGCCGGGCGCGATGCCCCGCTCGACCGGGATCGACCAGTCCATGTTCGTGGCCACCCACGGCACGTCCGGGTCGGCCAGGGCGAAGGAGGCCTCGGCCAGTTCCTTCCAACCGAGGTCCGGTGAGAAGCCCTGGATGACCGCGGCCGGGGAGTCCTCGGCACTCGAGGTGACGGTGAACCCGGCTTCCTCGACGATGCTGGACAGCCCGAGCCCGCCGGTGACCAGGACGGTCGCTCCGGCCGGCACCAGGGTCGCGAGCAGCTGGACGCCGGCCTGTGACGAGGTGACGACGTCGCCCTCGGGCACCTCGAGCCCGTAGCGCTCGAGGTGCTCGGCGACGTCGATCGGCCGGCGCGATGCGTTGTTCGTGATGTAGCCGACCCGCGCCGTGAGCGATGCCCGGGTCAGGGCTTCGACCGCGTGCGGGATGGCGTTGCGGCCCCGGTAGACGACGCCGTCGAGGTCGGTGAGGACCACGTCGACGCCGTCGGTCAAGGCCGCCGAGTGCTCAGCCGGCTGCGGAGCCGTCGACGTCGCGGGGGTTGTCGTCGTCGATCTCGCCGGGCTCGTCGGCTGCGGAGGTGTCGTCGTCGAGGTCGTCGAGGGCGGGTTCGTCATCGAGGTCGTCGTCGAGGTCGTCGGCGGATTCGTCGTCGCCGTCGAGTTCGTCGGTCGCGACGTCGTCGGCTCCGAGGTCGTCGGCGTCGTCGTCTCCGGCGTCTCCGTGTTCTTCGACTTCGAGCGTTTCCTCGACCACATCAACTGTCTCCCAAGCGTTGTCGTCCGCGATTTCGGCGAGGGCCGCTGCCGCGCGGTCCACACGGGCCCACCACTCGTCGGCCTCGTCCTGTCGACCGAGCTCCTCGAGCGTGGCCGCGTAAGCACTGTAGAGCGCCGGGGACCACGTGTAGGCGGTGGATGGGTCGAGCTGTGGAATCTCCAGCTCGCCGAGGGCGGCTGTGGGATTCCCGAGGTCGAGACGAGCGCCGGACATGGCGATCGCGAGCTCGACCTGCACCGGGGTCTCGAGGGCCGAGCGCTCGACCGAACGACCGAGCTCGAGTGCCCGCTCCGGACGGCCCAGGCCACGCTCGCAGTCCACCATCATCGGCAGCTGGTCGTTGCGGCCGGAGATCCGACGGTAGGTGCGGAGCTCCCGGAGCGCGGTGGCGAAGTCGCCGAGGCGGTACGCGGTGATCGCGGCCGTCTCGCGGACGACACCGACACGACCGGCACGACGAGCAGCACTCAGGGCGTGCTGGTTGGCCGTCTCGGGGTCGTCGTCGACGAAGAGCGCAGCAGCCACGAGGTGACGCGCAACCCAGTCGGCGTTGTCCTTGCTGAGGGTCTTCAACTCCATCCGGGCCGCGGGGTCGAGGTCGCGCGCCTGGATCTCCTCGGGGATCTCCGGGTCGTCGTGACGCGGACGGATCGACTTCGTGCCGTAGGGGTCGCGGTCCTCCCAGTCGTCGCGCGCGGCCTCACCGAAACGGGCGCCGGCGTGACGGCTGCCGTCACCGAAACGACGACGGTCCTCGCCGCCGTCGCGAGCCGGGCGGTCCGACGAACCACCGCGGAACGGGCGGTCGGACGAACCACCACGGGCCGGACGGTCGGACGGACCACCGCGGTACGGGCGGTCGCCGTCTCGAGCAGGGCGGTCGGAGCCCCCGCGGTACGGGCGGTCCCCGTCACGAGCAGGGCGGTCGGAGCCCCCGCGGTACGGGCGGTCGCCATCGCGACGCGGACGGTCAGAACCGCCCTGGAAGGGTCGGTCCCCGTCACGGCGCGGCCGGTCTGAGGACCCGCCACGGTACGGACGATCACCATCACGAGCGGGACGGTCCGAGCCACCGCGGTACGGACGATCGCCATCACGACGCGGACGGTCTGAACCACCCTGGAACGGGCGGTCACCGTCACGACGCGGACGGTCAGAACTCCCGCCACGGAACGGACGATCACCGTCACGAGCCGGGCGGTCGGAGCCACCACGGAACGGACGATCGCCATCGCGTCGCGGACGATCGGCACCGCGCGGACCATCACCACGCGGCGGCCGGCCGGAGTCACCGCGGTCACCCTGCCACGACGGACGGTCGTTCCGGTCGCCGGACCGGAACGGACGATCCCCATCGCGACGCGGAGCGCTGTCCCGGCGGGGTGCACCGTCACGGAACGGACGGTCTCCACCCTGCGGACGATCACGACGGTCGCCTTCGCGGCGCTCGAACTCACGAGGACCGGACGACCAACGACCATCGCTCTGGCCGTCCCGACGCGGAGCGCCGTCGCGACGGGGGAACCGGTCGCCGTCCCGCCGGGGTCGATCTCCGCGGTCCCCGTCGTTCCGCCGCTGATCGTCGTCGTTCGCCACCGTTGCTCCTCATCGCGTGCCCGGTGCAGTGCCTCGGGCGTTCGTCCGCTGTGTCGTTGTGTTGGGTGCCGCGTCGGTCAACCGACGTCGGCCTCCAGTCCATCACGAACCAGAGCCGGCGTCGAGCGAACGGCGGCAGAAACAGAAATGGCCACCGGCCCCGACCGAGAACGAGGGTTTCCCCTGCGAATTCTCGATGGAGGGCCGATGGCCACATCTTTCATACGTTAAGTCCGGCGGCGTCCTACTCTCCCACAAGGTCCCCCTTGCAGTACCATCGGCGCTGAGAGGCTTAGCTTCCGGGTTCGGAATGTGACCGGGCGTTTCCCTCTCGC
>NZ_QKTE01000022.1:0-58727 GCF_003234735.1 Curtobacterium sp. MCLR17_040
ACGGAAGCCCGATCATACGACAGATGTCGTCTGCCTGCGAATCAGCCCAGAGTCAGCTGGCCGCAGCGTCCGTCGCCCGTTCGTGCTCAGGCGCCCGCGCCGGCACCCGCCGGCAACCCGCGCTCCCGCGTCGTCATCGCGAGCCTCGTCGGCACGTCGATCGAGTTCTACGACTTCTACGTCTACGCGACCGCCGCGGTGCTCGTCTTCCCGACGCTGTTCTTCCCGAACGAGGACCCGACGGCCTCGCAGCTGTCGTCCTTCGTCACCTTCGCCCTGGCGTTCTTCGCCCGGCCGGTCGGGTCGATCATCTTCGGGCACTTCGGTGACCGGATCGGCCGCAAGACCACCCTCGTCGCGTCGCTGCTCGTGATGGGCACCGCCACGTTCCTGATCGGCTGCCTGCCGACGTTCGACACCATCGGCGTCTGGGCCCCGGTCCTGCTCGCCGTGATGCGCTTCGCCCAGGGCGTCGGACTCGGCGGCGAGTGGTCCGGCGCGGCCCTGCTCGCGACCGAGAACGCGCCGAAGGGCAAGCGCGGCGTGTTCGGCTCGATGCCGCAGCTCGGTGCCCCGATCGGCTTCCTGCTCGCGAACGGCCTGTTCATCGCGATCAACGCAGCGATGCCCGCCGGTGCCGACGGCACCCCGAACGCCGACTTCCAGGCGTGGGGCTGGCGCATCCCGTTCCTGCTCTCCGCCGTGCTCGTCATCATCGGCCTCTACGTGCGCTTCAAGCTCGTCGAGTCGCCGGTGTTCCGGGGCGTGCAGGAATCGGGCACGGTCGCGAAGGTCCCGCTCGGCCGGGTGTTCCGCACCTCGTGGCGGGCCGTCATCGTCGGTACGTTCGGCATGGTCGCCACGTACGTGCTCTTCTACTTCATGACGACGTTCACCCTGTCGTACGGCACGACCGGCTCCGAGGCGAGCGCGCTCGTCCCGAAGGTCGGCCTCGGCTACACCCGTGGCGAGTTCCTGACCCTGCTCATGATCGGCGTCGTGTTCTTCGGCATCTTCACGCCGATCGCGGGGCTGCTCGCCGACAAGTTCGGCCGCCGCAAGACCCTCATCCCGACCACGATCGGCATCGCGCTGTTCGGTCTGACGTTCCAGTTCTGGTTCGCGGCGTCGAGCGGCCCGATCACCGTGGTGACGTTCCTCATCGTCGGGCTCTCGCTGATGGGGCTGACCTTCGGTCCGATGGGGGCGCTGCTGCCCGAGCTGTTCCCGACGAACGTCCGGTACACCGGCTCAGCCATCGCGTACAACGTCGCGTCGATCCTCGGTGCGTCACTCGCCCCGACCATCGCGCTGGCGCTCTGGAAGCCGGACGGCGACATCTTCCTGGTCGGCCTGTACCTGACGATCGCGGCGGTCGTGACGCTGGTCGCGCTGCTCTTCGTGCGCGAGACGAAGTCGAAGGACATCGCCGACGCCTGATCGGCGACGCATCCGCGGGACGGGCGCACACCGCTCAGCAGCGACGCGAAGCGTTGCGCGGGGTACGCCGACCGAGCCTGCGAGGGAGGGGTGCCAGCTGGCACCGGGCCTCCCGTCCGTCGTGTGCGCGCCTCGCCCCCCGCGCAACACGCCGTCGTGTCAGCGGGACGCCGCATGCCCGCCGAGACGCCGCCGGATTCGGCGGCGTCTCGGCGCGTGGCGGCGTCGAACGAAGACGCCGGCGTCTGCGCACCCGATGCAGCGCGGCGAGACCCGTCAACGCAGGTTGACGGATGTCGGTGCGTCAATGTAGGTTGACAGGCATGGACCGACCGACCATCACGAGCCTCGCGGCCGGAGCATCAGGGGACGACCCGTTCTCCGCCCTCGCCAACGTGCGGGAGCTGCGCCGTGAGCTCGACCGGACCGAAGAGCTCGCTGCGCGACGTGCCCGCACCGCCGGCGCCTCGTGGCAGGAGATCGCGACGCTGCTCGGTGTCAGCCGACAGGCAGTGCACAAGAAGTACGGCAGAAACTAGGAACACGATGAGCTTCCCCTTCGCACGCCCGAAGACCTCCGACGGCCCCCGCGCCACGTTCGGTCGTCTGCTGTCCTACCTGTTCGAGAACAAGCCCGCGATGGTCGTGATCATCGTGCTGAGCGTCCTCGGTGCGGGGGCCTCGCTCGCGCAGCCGCTCCTGGTCAACCAGGTCATCACCGCGGTGCAGCAGGGCAACACCCTCAGCACGCTCGTGTGGCTGCTGGTCGGGCTCGTCATCGTCGCGGGGGTGCTGAACGGCGTGCAGCACTTCCTGCTGCAGCGTGCGGGCGAGGGCGTCGTGCTCTCCACCCGCCGCAAGCTCATCGCCCGCATCCTCAACCTGCCGATCTCGGAGTTCGACACCCGGCGCACCGGCGACCTGGTGTCCCGCGTCGGCAGCGACACCACGCTCCTGCGGGCCGTCCTGACCCAGGGGCTGATCGAGTCGATCGGCGGCGCGCTCACGTTCATCGGCGCCATCGTCGCGATGGCGATCATCGACCCGCTGCTGCTCGGCATCGTGATCGTGATCGTCCTGATCGCCATCGTCGTCGTCGGCGGGCTGAGCCGTCGCATCCGGGTCGCCTCGAAGCGTGCGCAGGAGAAGGTCGGCGACCTCACCGCCGCCGTCGAACGCGGGATCGGCGCGGTCCGCACGATCCGTGCGGCCGGCGCCACCGAACGTGAGGTGCGCGAGGTCGACGGCCACGCGACCGAGGCCTACAAGCGCGGTCTCGACATCGCCAAGATGTCCGCCTTCGTCGTCCCCGTCGCGAGCATCGTCATGCAGGTCGCGTTCATCGCCGTCCTGGGCGTCGGCGGGGCGCAGGTCGCGGCCGGCACCATCACCATCGCGACGCTCATCACGTTCATCCTGCTGCTCTTCATGATGATCATGCCGCTCGGCCAGGCGATGGGCGCGGCCGTCGCCGTCGCCCAGGCGCTCGGCGCGCTCGGCCGGATCGAGGAGATCCTGCACCTGCCGACGGAGTCCCAGGACGACGAGTCGGTCCGGCCTGCCGCAGCGGTCGCCACCGACGACGCCATCGCGTTCGAGCACGTCTCGTTCCGGTACCGCGCCCAGGCGGACGCCTCGGGTGCCGACGGCGCGGTCGCGTCCGACCCCGCGGACCGTCCAGGAGGCCCGGATCACGTCGACGACGAGCGCCCGGCCGACGACGTGGTGCTCCACGACGTGTCGTTCCGGGTGCCCCGCGGCTCACGCGTCGCACTCGTGGGCCCGTCCGGTGCCGGCAAGTCGACGACCCTGGCGCTCATCGAGCGGTTCTACGACCCCACCGACGGCGTCATCCGCCTGGGTGGCATCGACGTGCGCGGCATGGACCGCGACGAGCTCCGCGCCCAGATCGGCTACGTCGAGCAGGACGCGCCGGTGCTCGCCGGCACGATCCGCGCCAACCTGCTGCTCGGGTCGCCGAACGCCACCGAGGACGACTGCGTCCGGGTGCTCGAGGCGGTCAACCTCGGCGAGGTCCTGCACCGCGACCCCCGCGGTCTCGACGCGCAGGTCGGTGAGGACGGCGTGATGCTCTCCGGTGGCGAACGACAGCGCCTGGCCATCGCCCGCGCGCTGCTCGCCGCTCCCCCGATCTTGCTGCTCGACGAGTCGACGTCGTCACTCGACGGGGTCAACGAGCAGAAGATGCGGCTCGCGATCGACGCCGTCGCCGAGGACCGCACCCTGCTCGTGATCGCCCACCGGTTGTCGACGGTGGTCGACTCCGACGTGATCGTCGTGCTCGAGCACGGCCGCGTCGTCGGCAGCGGCACGCACTCCGAGCTCGTCGAGTCGACACCGCTCTACCGCGACCTGGCGAAGCACCAGCTGCTGGTGTGAGTGCCGGTACGGCCGCGTGCACCGCGGCCGTACCGTCGATCCGGGCTCGGGCTCGGGCTCGGGCTCGGACTCAGGCTCAGGCGGCGAAGGGGTCCGGGGTCAGCACGTAGACGGTCTCGAGGTACTCCTCGATGCCCTCGTGCGACCCCTCGCGGCCGAGGCCGGAGGACTTCACGCCGCCGAACGGGAACGCCGCGTTCGAGACGACGCCCGTGTTCAGCCCGAGCATGCCCGTCTCCAGGCTCTCGGCGAGCCGCTGACCACGCCGGAAGTCGGTCGTGAAGGCGTAGGCGATGAGTCCGTACTCGGTGTCGTTGGCGAGCCGGATCCCTTCGTCCTCGGTGCTGAAGCGCGTGACCGAGGCGACCGGTCCGAAGATCTCCGTCGTCATGATCTCCGAGCCGGGTTGCACGTCATCGATCACCGTCGCCTCGTAGAAGGTGCCCGGGCGGTCGATCCGGTTGCCGCCGGTGACGAGCCGGGCACCGCGACCGAGGGCATCGTCGACGAGCGAGGCAGCTTTGTCCACGGCGCGGTCGTCGATGAGCGGTCCGAGCGTCGTGCCGTCCTCGGTGCCCCGGCCGACGCGCAGGGCGTCCACCTTCGCGGTGAGGGCCGCGACGAACGCATCGGCGATGCCGTCCTGCACGAAGAACCGGTTCGCGGCGGTGCAGGCCTCGCCCGTGTTGCGGAACTTCGCGAGCATCGCCGCGTCCACCGCCTCGTCGAGATCGGCGTCGTCGAACACGAGCAGCGGAGCGTTGCCGCCGAGCTCCATGCTCGTCTTGAGCACGTTGTCCGCCGCCTGCTTGAGGAGCGCCGAACCGACCGGGGTCGAACCGGTGAACGTCAGCTTCCGCAGGCGCGGGTCGGCGATGATCGGCTCGGACAGTCCCTTGGCGTCACTCGACGGGATCACGTTGAGCACGCCGTCCGGCAGCCCGGCACGGCGGAACAGCTCGACCAGGAACAGGGTCGTCAGCGGGGTGAGGTCGGCCGGCTTCGCGACCACCGTGCAGCCGGCGGCCAGGGCCGGGCCGATCTTCCGCGTCGCCATGGCGAGCGGGAAGTTCCACGGTGTGATCGCGTACACGGGGCCGACCGGACGCTTCAGCACGATCGCGCGGCCGGTGCCCTCGGGGTTCGTGCGGTAGTCGCCGGTGATGCGGACGGCTTCCTCCGAGAACCAGCGGAGGAACTCGCCGCCGTAGACGACCTCGCCGCGGGCCTCGGCGAGGGGCTTGCCCATCTCGAGCGACATCAGGGCCGCGAGGTCGTCGGCGTGCTCGTGCACCAGGTCGAAGGCCCGGCGCAGGATGTCCGAGCGCGTGCGCGGGGCCGTCGCTGCCCACGACTCCTGCGCCGCGGCGGCGGCGTCGAGGGCGGCGATGCCGTCCTCGGGGGTGGCGTCGGCGACCTCGGCCAGGACGGCACCGGTCGACGGGTCGTGCACGGCGAAGGTGGACCCGCTCGACGAGGCGCGCCAGGTGCCGCCGATGAAGAGTCCGGTGGGGACGCCCTCGACGCGGACGTGCTCGTCGGCGACGGTGGTGGTGGTTTCGTTCGTGGTGGTGTCGGTCACAGTCGTGCTCCTCCTGGGTTCGCGAGGCCCTCGTCCATGTCGCTGCGGTCGACGTGTCCGCCGGCCGCCCGGATCTCGTCGAGCGCCCGGGCGCTGCGCTCGACGTCGACGCCGGCCACCAGGTCCTCGTACACGGCGACGTCGAGGCCCGCGGCACGGGCGTCGAGCGCCGAGGCACGGACGCAGTGGTCGGTCGCGATGCCCACGACGTCGATCGTGTGCACGCGGCGCTCGGCGAGCACCTCGGCCAGCGGGACGCCCGCCTCGGTCCGGGCCTGGAACGCCGAGTAGTCCGGCGTGCCCTGCCCCTTGCGGACGTCGACGTCGATCAGTGCGGTGTCGAGATCGGGGTGGTAATCGGCGCCGGGCGTGCCGGCGACGCAGTGCACCGGCCACGTGTCGACGAAGTCGGGTCCGTCGGGTCCGGCGAAGTGTCCGCCGTTGTCGTCGTCGCCGTGGTGCCAGTCGCGGGACGCCACGATCAGGTCGTACTCGTCCCCGTGCCGACCGAGGAACGCGGTGATGCGCTTCGCGAGCGCCGCTCCCCCGGTGACCGCGAGCGCACCGCCCTCGGTGAAGTCGTTCTGGACGTCCACGACGAGCAGTGCTCTTGCCATGGGTCCATCCAACACCCGTCGGCTCAGGAGCCGGTGAGCTTGCTCCCGCACGAGTAGGTCGCGGCGGTCACCGCGTCGAGTGCCGGCAGTGCCGCTGCACGCGGCGAACCGATGGCGTAGAAGGCGAAGGTCAGCCGCGACCCGTCGGCGGCGTCGATGTAGCCGCCGAGGGTGTTGGCGCTGTCGATCCAGCCGGTCTTCGCGTGCACCTTGCCGCGCGCGACGGCGTTGGCGCCGGTGAACCGGCTGGCCAGGGTGCCGGACTGGCCGGACACCGGCAGGGCGTTCGCGAGCGTGCCGAGGCCCTTCGCGCCGGAGGCGACCTGCACCATGAGGTGTGCGACGAACTCCGGCGAAACGGCGTTCGAGGCACTCTCGCCCGAGCCGTCCTTGATCACGATGCCGGCCGGGTCGAGGCCGTAGGAGCGCAGTGCCGACTGGTACACGGACGACAGCGACGCCGCCGAGCCGTTCGACCCGGACTCCTTCGAGGACACCCGGGCGAGCATCTCGGCCAGGGTGTTGTCCGAGTTCGGGATCATCTGCCCGATGAGTGTCGACACCGGCTGCGACGACACCGTGGCGATCGTCTCGGTGCCGGTGGTCGCCCGCTTGACGATCTGCGCGGACCCGGCGCCAGCGACACCAGCGTTCGCCAGTGCCGTCCGGAAGGCGATGCCGGCGCGTCCGACCGGGTCCTCCGACCGGGGCGAGGTCGCCGCTGCGGGGTTCGCCCGGTCACCGTCGACCATGAGCGCCGTGACCTTCGGCTGGTACCCGATGGTGCGTTCGGACACCGGCCACGTGGGGTCCCAGGCGTCGGCGTCGCTCCAGTAGGAGTCGTCGGTGACGATCGTCGTGACCGGGGTGTCGCCGACCTTCGCCTTCACCTGCTGCGCGAGCTGCGCGAGGGTCGGGGCGCCCGGGTAGACGGTGCCACCGCCGGCGGACAGCGTCGCGTCGCCGTGGCCGACCAGGGCGACGGTGTTCGCGGACTCCCGTGCGACGGTCGTCGGGATGCGGTGGTCGCCCCCGAGCACCGAGAGCGCGGTCGCCGAGGTCAGGGTCTTCATCACGCTGCCGGTCTGGGCGGCCCGCTCGCCGTGCTTGGAGAACAGGACCTTGCCCGTCTTCGCGTCCATCACGTACCCCTCGAAGTCGCCGAGGCCGCTCGCCGACGCAGCCGTCGCGATCGAGCAGGTCCGGAGGGCAGACGGACCGGCGAGGTCGTCCGGCACCGCGCGGGCATCGGCGGTCGGGGTGGGAGACGGCTTCGTGGTCGGGCGCTTCGTGGTGGTCGTCCGGTCCGGAGCCGAGGACGCGGTCCGGGTCGGGCTCGGCGCCGCAGCGGTCCGGGAGTCCGGGGTCGTGGCCGCCGCGACGGCGACGGCCCCACCGGAACCGACCACGAGCAGCGCCGCGAGACCACCGGCGATCCACGGAACCGGGCGTCGCGCGGCGGAGGCGCGCACCGCGGTGACGGCGGCGTGGAACCGCTCCGGGACGGAACGCGGGGTGGGCTGCTGCTCGGACATCGCGACCGATCCTACGGAACTGCGGCAGGAGCCTCCAGGCCGGATCCGGGATCCGTGGCGGACGGGAGCCGGATCAGGGAGCCGTGACGGGACCGTCGGCCGGGTACCGGACCCCGACCTGGCGTCGTGCCTCGTCCAGCACCGCCATGATCGCGACGGTCTCGTCCGGGTCCATCGGGCCGCCGTCGTGGCGGCCCGACGTGATCATCGTCTCGAAGGCGCGGGCCTCGTGCTCGTAGCCGGCGAGTTCCTCGCGACCGTCGAACTCCTCGACGACGGCTCCGTCGCGATCGCGGATCCGCCAGGTGGTCGGCGTGTACCAGGTGGAGTCGAGGTCGATGCGGCCGGTCTCGCCGATGATCGACGCGGTGTTCGGGCTCCGCAGGTCCATCCCGAAGTGGATCATCGACTGCGCACCGCCCTCGTGCGTCATGACCAGGCCCATCTGCTCGTCGACGCCCTGCTCGCTCAGCGTCCCGGCTGCGACCAGCGCGGTCGGCACCCCGAGCACGTCCACCGCGAAGGACACCGGGTAGATCCCGAGGTCGAGCATCGCTCCCCCACCGAGTGCCGGGTCGCGCAACCGGTGGCCGGGGTCCGTCGGGAGGGCCTGGTGGTGAGTCGCCTCGACCACCACCGGACGGCCGATCCGTCCCTCGGCGACGATCTCGCGGATCATCGCCATCTGGGGCAGGAACCGGGTCCACATCGCTTCCATCACCGCGACGCCCGCCTGCCGAGCCGCGTCGACGACCGTCCTGGCCTCGGCCGCGGTCATCGTGAAGGCCTTCTCGACCAGGACGTGCTTGCCCGCCCGGATCGCGAGCAGGGCGTCCTCGGCGTGCCGGACGTGCGGGGTCGCGACGTAGACCGCGTCGACGTCGTCGTCCGCCACCAGGTCCTCGTAGGAACCGTGGGCCCGCTCGATGCCGAACTCGGCGGCGAAGGCCTCGGCGTGTTCGCGGGTGCGGCTGCCCACGGCCGTGAACACGATGCCGGCCGCGGTGCAGTCATCCACGAAGGACCGTGCGATGCCGCCTGTGCCGATGACTCCCCAGCGAACCGTCATGGGTCCTGTCTACCAGCGCGGGGTGTGGCGCGGCCCGCGGCGGTCGTCAGCGGGGTCCGCGTCGGGCGGTCAGCGGCGGTGCCCGCCTCGGGTCGTCAGCGGCGGTGCCCGCCTCGGGCGGTCAGCGGCGGTGCTTGCCGAGCGCGGCGTCCGGGGCGGCCATCGGGTGGTTCCGGAACCAGCGCAGGAGCTCACGGGCACGGCTCGTGTCGGCGCTCGCATCGCCCTCGGCGAGGAACGAGTCGAAGCCGTCGGGCAGGTCGGCGTCCGGTTCGCGGTGGAACGCCATCTTCCACTCGCCGAAACGCCGGGTGTGGATGCGTTCCTCGACGAGCAGGCCGACGTCGGTGTGCCGCGGGTCGTCGATGATGCGCTGGTACGTCTCGAGCACGGCTGCCTCGGGGCCCTCGAGCAGCTGCATGAACCGGCCGTCCTTGTAGACGAGCAGACCGGACAGGCCGGACGCGGTGTTGCGGACCCGTGCGTGCTCGAGCAGTGCGTCGAGCCGCTCCTGGTCGAACACCTCGTTCGCTGCGCTCATGTAGACCAGGGACAGCAGCATGACGACCTCTCGGTGACGACGGAACGGGTTCCCTCTCATCGTGGACCGCACCGACGCCGTCGGGCAGCCCCAGAACGGGGATCGTTCCCGCCCGCGCACCCGCGTCGAGGTTCGGGTCATCGACGCGAGCACACGGGTGTCGGGTCGTACGACCGGACTGATTCGGAGCCCCCGTCCGGGGGGATTGGTCACTCCG
Source organism: Curtobacterium sp. MCLR17_040 (assembly GCF_003234735.1). Lineage (NCBI taxonomy): Bacteria > Bacillati > Actinomycetota > Actinomycetes > Micrococcales > Microbacteriaceae > Curtobacterium > Curtobacterium sp. MCLR17_040. The sequence goes on from NZ_QKTE01000022.1 coordinate 9,402, forward strand.
TGTCGTAGGTGCGGACCCAGTCGATCTGCACGTGCCCGGGGTCGCCCCAGTTGCCGATCTGGAACATGTAGCGGTGCGGCGTGGTGGGCACGTTGCGCGGCACCGTGAACACGAGCTTGCCGTCGAGGTAGTACCGGATGATCTTCCCCGGCACCCACTCGGTCGTGTAGGTGTGCCAGTCGTTCCAGGACACCCGGGTGTTGTAGTGCTCGGTCCGCTTCTCGAGCCCCTCGAGCATCGAGTGGTGGAAGACGCGCGGTGAGCCGTTGAACTGCCCCTCCGGGTAGTTCAGCTCGCCGTCCGCCCAGGCGTTCGACGTCGGCCAGAGCATGACCGCGATCCCGTTGCCGTCGCCACCGGTCGCCCGCGCACGGATGCTGAAGGTGCCGCCGACGTGTGACCAGGCGCCGGTGGGCGTGCCGAACGTCCCGGCGGCGCCGTGCTCCCCGTCCATCGCGACGTCCAGGTAGCCGTCGTGGGCGCTGATGAGCTTGTCCGAGTAGTACTTGCCGCCCGTACCGTCGGGGTACGGCTGCCACGAGTTCCGGTACGTCTCGGCGAAGGGGCCGCCCGCTGCTGCGGGGGTGTCGAAGTCCTCGGAGAAGGTCGGCTCGCGGTCCGCGAGGTACGCGGGACCGGTCGCGGACGCCGTCGGGGTCGCGGACGGACCGGTGCTCGGCGACGAGGTCGATGCGGACGTGGCACGGGACTCGGGCACGGCTGCCGCGGTGACCGCGAGGGCTCCGGCGGTGGCAGCGACCACGACGATGACCAGGACACGCTTCAGCACGGCGGCACCGCCGGTGGAGCGCTGGGCTGGTGGTCGGTCATCGTGTCCCCCGTTTCGCGGACAAGGGTAGCCCGCGAACGCGCCCGACGTCTGTCCCTCGGGCGAGGGACACGGGTTTCGTCCGGAATACGAAAACCCCGGTCAGAGCCACTTCGAGTGGGTCTGACCGGGGTGTTCACGGAGCCGCCTGTCGGAATCGAACCGACGACCTATTCATTACGAGTGAATCGCTCTACCGACTGAGCTAAGGCGGCGCACACTCCATGTCCGGAGTGGCACGAGCAATGACTATACAGGTTCAGACGAGTGAACGCGAAACCAGCACGCCGAGCTCGGAGAAGGACCGTTCGAGCTCGTCGACCAGGTGTGTTCCGGCCTCGGAACCCGACCACTCCCACCACGCGTGGCGCAGGGCGGCGAGGGCGACGATGGCCGCGAGACCCGCGCGGCGGCGGAGTGCCTCGGCGTCGCCGGCGAGCTCCGGGTCGGCGTGTTCGAGCCGTCGCGTGACGGCCGCCTGCAGCTCCGCCTGGAACTCCTTCATGGACGCCATGCGACGGCTGAACAGCTCCGGGTTCGCGCGGAGCACCTGCTGCCGCTCCTCGATGAGCCCGCGCTCCTCGATCAGTTCCCGCGTGGAGTGCACGAGCAGCGTGCCGATGTCGGCGAGCAGGTCACCGCTCGGACCACCGTCGACGAACGCCTGCAACGCCGCGTCGTCGGGCAGCTGCGGGTCGTCCCCGAGGATCGCCTGCTCCTTGCTCGGGAAGTAGTTGAAGAACGTCCGGGGCGAGACGTCGGCCCGCCGGGAGATCTCGTCCACCGTCACCGCGCCGAGGCCGTCCTCGATGGCGATCCGGAGCGCAGCCTGCTGGATGGCGCGCCGGGTGGCGCGGCGCTTCCGTTCGCGCAGGCCGGGTTCAGCGTCGGGCATGCCGTGATTGTTGCACGCCGGGCCTCAGCGGCGGGCGCGGGCGATCGTGACGAGCAGTGCTTCGAGCGCCAGGAGTGCCGCCACGTTCGCCGCGATGCGCTGGCGCGCCAGGGCCACAGCGTCGAGGACCTCGAGCGCGGCAGCGGGCGGTGTCGTCGGCAACGCGTGTTCGAGCTGGTCCTGCATGGCCAGGTTGACCGGTTCCGCCGGGGCTCCGAGCCCCAGCAGGAGCAGGTCGCGGTACAGGGACGAGACGTCGACCAGGATCCGGTCGAGGCCGTCGCGCAGGCTCCGGGTCGCCCGGCGCTTCTGGTCGTCCTCGAGAGCGCGGAGCTGCGACCGGAGCGCCGGCGGGATCGTCCCGCCGGGTTCGACCCCGAGCGAACGCAGGGCCGCGTCGCGCTCTTCGGAGTCGCGCTGCTCGGTGATCGACTTGGCGTCCTCGTCGGCGACGGCGAGGAGTTCAGCGGCCGCCATGACGGCGTCACCCACGCTCCGCACACCGAGCACGGTCGTCAGGGTCCGGCGGCGACGGTCACGGGCCGGCTCGCTCGTGGCGAGACGCTGCGCCATGCCGATGTGGCTCTGCGCCTGACGAGCAGCATCCATCGCGAGGGCACGGTCGACACCGGTGCGGGCGACGAGCAGGTCGGCGACGGACTCGATGCCGGGCACGCGCAGGCGGACCGAGCGGACGCGGGACCGGATCGTCGGCAGCAGGTCGGCCTCACTCGGGGCGCAGAGGATCCACACCGTGCGCTCCGGGGGTTCCTCGAGCGCCTTGAGCAGCAGGTTCGAGGTGCGCTCGGTCATGCGGTCGGCGTCCTCGATGATGACGACGCGGTAGCGGCCGACCGACGGCGAGTAGTACGACGAGGTGACGAGCTGCCGGATCTCGTCGATCGTGATGATCACACGCTGGGTCGTGAGCACCGAGACGTCGGGGTGGGTCTTCGCGGTGATCTGCCGCAGGGTGTGGTCGTCGTCGGGGCCGTTGCCCACGAGCGCCGCCGCGAAGGCGGTCGCCACGTTCGACCGTCCCGACCCGGGCGGGCCGGTGATGAGCCACGAGTGCGTCATGCCGCCGGTGCCGTCGGTGGACTCGGCCGCGTTGCGCAGCGACGCGACCGCTTCTTCCTGCCCGGTCAGGCCGTCCCACACGCTCACGGGACCATCCTGTCAGTGACCACCGTCATGCCGGGTCGATCCCGACGAGCGGGGCCACCGCTCGACGGACCGCGTCCTGCACGGTGTCGGTCGGGGCCGAGGCGTCGACCACCAGGAAGCGCACCGGCTCGGCCTCGGCCATCGCGAGGAAGGCCTGACGGACGGACTCGTGGAACGCCGCAGCCTCGGACTCGAGACGGTCGAAGGTGTCGCCCCGCGCCGCGGCCACCCGGGCGCGTCCGACGGTGACGTCGAGGTCGAGCAGGATCGTGAGGTCCGGTGCCAGACCGTCCGCTGCCCACTCCGAGACGGACCGGACCTGCTCGGCGCCGAGCCCGCGCGCGACGCCCTGGTAGGCGACGGACGAGTCGATGTAGCGGTCCTGCAGGACGACCTCGCCGCGTGCGATCGCCGGACGGACGACCGTCTCGACGTGCTGGGCTCGGTCGGCCGCGTACAGGAGCGCCTCGGCCCGGGGTGCGACGTGGCCCCGCTCGTGCAGGACCATCTGCCGGATCTGGACGCCGAGGTCGGTGCCGCCGGGCTCGCGGGTGCGGACAACGGTCCGACCGTGCGCACCGAGCCACGCCGAGAGCAGCTCCGCCTGGGTCGTCTTGCCCGCGCCGTCGCCGCCCTCGAGCGTGATGAAGCGACCGGTCACTTCTTCTTGGCCGCCGTCCGACGGGCCGGGGTCTTCTTCTTGACCGGCCCCTTGGCACGCTTGTCGGCGATGAGCTGGACCGCGCGGGCGTGGTCGACGGCCTCGACGTCCTCGCCCTTCGGGATGGTCGCGTTCGTCTCGCCGTCGGTGACGTACGGCCCGAACCGGCCGTCCTTCATCTTGATCGGCTTGCCGGACACCGGGTCGGCGTCGAACTCCTTGAGCGCGGCGCTCGCGGTGCGGTTGCCGCCGTACTTCGGCTGCGCGAACAGCTCGAGTGCACCGGGCAGGTCGATGTCGAAGATCGCGTCCTCGCCGGGCAGGGTCCGGGTGTCGGTCCCCTTCTTCAGGTACGGCCCGTACCGGCCGTTCTGCGCCGTGATGTCGTTGCCCGTCTCCGGGTCCTGGCCGACGACGCGGGGCAGGTCGAGGAGCTTCAGCGCGGTCTCGAGGTCGACGGTCTGCGGGTCCATCGACTTGAAGAGCGAAGCGGTGCGTTCCTTCGGCGCCGCGGCCTTCTTCGTCGTCTTCTTCGCAGGCGCCTTCTTGGCGGGGGCCTTCTTCGCCGTCGCCGTCGCCGATACCGTCTCGCTCGTCGCGGTCGCAGCAGCCGCTTCGGCCACGGGGGCCTCTGCCGCTGCGGGCGCTTCGACGACCTCGCCGGTCTTCGGGTCCACGGTGGGTTCGGGCTCCGGGGTGCGCTCCGTGACGTAGGGGCCGAAGCGGCCGTCCTTCGCCAGGACCTCCTTGCCGGTCTCCGGGTTGACCCCGACGACACGGTCGCCGATCACCGGGGCGTCGACGAGTTCCTTCGCCTTCTCGACGGTCAGTTCGTCGGGAGCGAGGTCCTCGGGCACGTTCACGCGCCGCGGCTTCTCGGGGTCGTCGCTCGGCACCTCGATGTAGGGGCCGTACCGACCGATCCGGAGCGTGAGGCCCGGAGCGAGCTCGACCGAGTTGATCTCGCGGGCGTCGATCTCACCGAGGTTGTCGATGACGGTCCGCAGGCCGCGCTGGTCGTCGTCGCCACCACCGAAGTAGAAGCCCTTGAGCCAGTCCACCCGATCGGCGTCGCCGCGGGCGATGCGGTCGAGGTCTTCTTCCATCTCGGCGGTGAAGTCGTACTCCACGAGCTCGCCGAAGTACTCCTCGAGCAGGCGCACGACGCTGAACGCGATCCAGTTCGGCACCAGCTGCGTGCCGCGGAGCGAGACGTAGCCGCGGTCGATGATCGTCGGGCTGATCGTGGGGTAGGTCGACGGACGCCCGATCCCCAGCTCTTCCAGCGTCTTGATGAGGCTCGCCTCGGTGAAGCGCGGCGGCGGGGTGGTGTCGTGCCCCTTCGCCTCGACGTCGGTGACCGCGAGGTGCTCGCCCTGGGCCACGTTCGGCAGGGCGACGTCCTGGCCCGCACGCTCGGACGACTCGTGGCGGTCCTCGTCACGGCCTTCTTCGTAGGCGCTGAGGAAGCCGCGGAACGTGATGACGGTGCCGGATGCGGTGAACTCGGCATCCGTGCCGTTCGCGGTCGAGGCGATGCCCTCGACCGACTCGGTGGAGGAGATGCCGAGCACGATCGACGCGGTCGAACCCTTGGCGTCCGCCATCTGGGACGCGATGGTGCGCTTCCAGATGAGGTCGTAGAGGCGCCACTCGACACCGGTGAGGGTGCCCTGCAGGTCCTGCGGGGTGCGGAAGGAGTCACCGGCGGGACGGATCGCCTCGTGCGCCTCTTGCGCGTTCTTGCTCTTGCTCGCGTAGAGGCGGGGCTTGTCGGGCACGGTGGCCGAGCCGTACAGGTCGGCTGCCTGCTTGCGAGCGGCGTCGATGGCCTGCTTCGAGAGCGAGACCGAGTCGGTACGGATGTAGGTGATGTAGCCGTTCTCGTACAGGGTCTGCGCAGCACGAGCGGTCTGTCGCGGGGACAGACGGAGCTTGCGCGCGGCTTCCTGCTGGAGCGTCGACGTGGTGAACGGCGCGGCGGGGCGTCGCGTGTACGGCTTCGAATCGACGCTGCGGACGGTGGCGTCACCGGCGCGCTCGAGGACCGTCGTCAGCGACGCGGCAGCGGCCTCGTCGAGCCGGACGACGTCACCGCTGAGCGTGCCGCGGTCGTCGAAGTCACGGCCGGAGGCGACGCGGGTGCCGTGGATCCGGGCGAGTCGCGCCGAGAAGGAGGACTCGCCGGCCTTCTCGAACCGGGCGGAGAGGTCCCAGTAGTTGGCGGACACGAAGGCCAGGCGCTCGCGCTCGCGGTCGACGACGAGCCGGGTGGCGGCGGACTGCACACGGCCGGCGGACAGACCGGGGGCGACCTTGCGCCACAGGACCGGGGAGACCTCGTACCCGTACAGCCGGTCGAGGATGCGGCGGGTCTCCTGCGCGTCGACGAGGGCGGTGTCGAGCTCACGGGTGGCTTCCTGCGCGCGCTGGATCGCCTCCTTCGTGATCTCGTGGAAGACCATCCGCTTGACGGGGACCTTCGGCTTCAGGACCTGCAGCAGGTGCCACGCGATCGCTTCACCCTCGCGGTCTTCATCTGTTGCGAGGTAGAGCTCGTCGGCGTCCTTGAGGGCGCGTTTCAGCTCGGAGACGGTCTTCTTCTTGGCGTCGGACACGACGTAGTACGGCTCGAAGCCGTTGTCGACGTCCACCGAGAACTTGCCGAGGGAGCCCTTCTTGAGCTCGGGCGGCAGGTTCTTCGGCTCGACGAGGTCGCGGATGTGTCCGACCGAGGCCTGGACTTCGTATCCGTCACCGAGGTATTGCGCGATCGTCTTCGCCTTCGCAGGGCTCTCGACGATCACGAGCTTCTTCGTGCCTGGCACGTGTCTCCTTGATCGATGGTGCTGATCGGCCCTGGCCACGAGCGTGTCCGGGTCGACCGGGACATCGGTGACCGCGGGCCGACAGGCAAACCATACACATAGTGTTCGGGCGGGTCGCCTGCCGGACCGGCCACCGCGAGTGCGCCGACGACGAACGGTCCGGTGCCCACGACCACGCGGACGCGGGCCGTGGTGGCGACGAGTTCGCAGGCGTCGAGGGCGGCCCCGTTCGCCGTGGCGATCCGGGTCGCGACCGCACACGGCTCCCCCGGTACCAGCCCGGTGGCGGCCGCCGCGGTGCCCACGGCGGCGGCGTCGGCGGTGCCCTGGGCGCGGAGGGCCTGCGTGCGGTGGCCGGCGGCGGCGAGCGCCGTCGACCCGACGAGGACCCCCATGCCGAGGACCGCCACGAGCAGCACGGTCGCCGAGCCGCGTTGGCCGTCGGGGATCGTCACGTCAGCCCCCTCGGGCCGCGGCACACCCCGTCGCGGTCAGTGGGAGCGCCGCGAAGGGACCGGTCCCGCCGCGCGTGGCGTCGACGCAGACCAGGTCGCCGTCCGACCGGACGACGACCGAGACCCCCGGAGCGATCCGGTCGGCCGCGGACCGGCCCTGGTGCTCGTCGTCACGCCCGATCGCCCGGGCGGCGGTGGCTGCGGCGAGTTGCAGACGGCCCTGCGCGTCGACGACGAGGACGGCTGCGACGAGGGCGGTCAGCACGATCGCCAGCACGGGGAGCGCCACCGCGAACTCGACGGTCACCGAGCCGCGCTCACAGCGAGAGCGCGCCACGGACGAGGTCGGTGAGGATGGTCTGGACCTCGCCGGAGCGCATGACCGCGACGAGCACACCCGCGAAGGCCACGGCGGCGAGGATGACGACCGCGTACTCGGCGGTGGCCGATCCCCGGTCGTCCCGCAGCCGGGACGACCACCGGGCGACGAGGGGACGCGGGCGACGGTGGTGGCGGATGGCCCGACGGGTGCGGCGGTCAGGGGATGACGTGGTGCTCATGGAGTCCGTCCTTTCTGTTCGGTGGGACCAGCGTGTCCTGGCTGGGGTGTCGACGAGGAGGCCTCGGCTCCATCTGTGGACAGGTCACGCGGCCCCGCCCACCGTGGAGGAGAGGACCCCGACCACCACGGGCACCACCCCCACGAGCACGAACGCCGGCAGGACGCAGACCCCGAGTGGCAGCACCAGTCGGACGGCCAGTCGTTCCGCCGCCACGAGCCCGTCGGCAGCGGCCTCGTCACGCACGTCCTCGGCGGCGCGGCGGAGCAACCCCGCGGCGGGCACCCCCGCCCGCCGGGCGAGGTCGAGGACCTCCCGCAGCCGGTGCACGTCCCCGGCGGGCGGGGCGGCTCCCGCGGACGCCTCGGCGACTGCCTGCCCGGCGGTGGTCCACGACCCGCCTCCGGCGACCGCCACGGCCCAGGCGTCGAGGAGCACCCCGGGGACCCGGCCGTCGGGGGTCGCGGAACGGACCAGCCGGGCGGTCCACCGTCGCCCGGCCAGGACCAGGGCGGCCGCGGTGCACGAGCACGCCCAACCGGCAGGTGAACCGACCAGGACCTCGACGGCACCGGCGCCCCAGGTAGCACCGAGGCCCAGCCCGAAGAGCGGCAGCGCGAGCACGACCCGGGCGCTCGTCCGCGGTCCCGCCAGGGCGACCCGGATCGCGCGGTCCGATGCCGCGGCGCGTCGGAGCGCGCCGGCGAGCCCGCGGAGGGTCTCCGCGACGGGCGCTCCCGTCCGGTCCGCCACGCGGAGGACGACGACGATGTCCTGCTGCGCGGGTCCCCCGACCCCGGGCAGCCCGCCGACGAGCCGCCAGGCCCGCGGTGGCGGGACCCCCGCCGCGACCAGCGTCGCCACCCGGTCGAGCACCCCGGCCACCCGCGCCGGGCCGTCGGGTGTGGGTCGCCTCACCGCAGCCCGTCCACCGGGCGCACCTCGAGCCTCCCGTCCGGGCCGACGCACAACGTGCCCACGCCACCGAGCCGCCGCTGGCCTGCGCGTCGCTCCACGTGCAGGACCAGGTCGAACGCGCTGACGGCCTGCCGGGCGAGCGCCTCGGCACCGAGGCCGGCGAGTGCCCCGAGTGCTTCGAGGCGAGCGGCCACGTCGGCGATGCCGTTGGCGTGCACGGTGCCGGCTCCCCCGTCGTGCCCGGTGTTCAGGGCGGAGAGGAGTTCACGGACCTCGGCGCCGCGGCACTCCCCCACGACGATCCGGTCGGGGCGCATCCGCAGCGCCTCGCGCACGAGTCGGTCGAGGCCAAGTGCGCCGACCCCCTCGGCGTTCGCCTGCCGCGCCTCGAGCGCGACGACGTGCGGATGAGCGATCCGGAGCTCCGCGACGTCCTCCACCGTCACGATCCGCTCGTCGACGGGGACGTTCCCGAGCATCGCCGCGAGCAGCGTGGTCTTGCCGCTGCCGGTCGCGCCGGTGACCAGGACGTTCCGGCGCGCCGCGACGGCGTCCTCGACGACCGACCGCGGGACGAACGCGAAGGTCCCGCCGCGCTCGAGGGTGGCGAGGGAGGGGCGCTGGACCTGTGGCAATCGGATGGACACGGCGGTGCCCCCGACGGACACCGGGGCGAGGACGACGTGGACCCGGACACCGTCCCCGTGCCGGACGTCCGCGCACGGGGTGGTCTCGTCGACGTGGCGACCGCCGAGCGCGACGAGCCGCGTCGCGAGTTCGCGGGTACGTGCTTCGGTCAGTCGCGGCTGCACGGCTTCGAGGCCGGTGCCGCGGTCGACCCACGTCCCCACGCCGCCGAGCACCAGGACGTCCGTCACGGTGGCATCGGCCACCAGGGCGGCGAGTTCCTCGAACTCGACGACCACGGACGCCCGGCGACGAGCCGGAGGCGCTGCTCCGGGCAGGAACGGCGCCGACGGAGCATGCGCCCGCGCCGGTGCCGGCACCGAGAACGCAGGCGATGTCGACGCGGAAGGCGCCGACGCGCGGGGAAGCAGTGGAGCACGGTGCAGGGGCATGCCGCCGACGGTAGGGAGCACGTCAGCCCTCAGCCGGGACGGTCCCCACTTCTGTGGACAACGTCGGAGTGCACCACCAACGGACCGGTTTGTCCCCCGAAACGGAAAGCCGTACCCCGGTCGATGATGCGACACCGACGCGCTCGGGGCTACCCACTACCCCCGCTTCCCCCGGCCGGACTGCGCGTAGCACCTGCTACGCAAGAACATGCAGAATGCATGCACGAGCATGGACCGGTCTGTCCACGCGACCGGCGTCCCTGCGCGGATCGGGGCACACGGCGGAGCCCGACGAGCCACCATCGCTCGAGTCGGACCCCGGGAAACAGAAGAGGCGGCACCGGTTGGGGGGAACAGGTGCCGCCTTGACATCGAGGGATTGGGGGGAATCCGATTCGATGCCGCCGGAAACGAGTCCAGCGGGATCTACTGTACCCCACGATCGGCCCTCCAGGGCAACCCCGGACACGACCTCCGGGCGTGCCGCGCCCCGACCCGGCCGAGGGGTAGTCTCCGGATGCACGCAGGCACCGGCGACGGATGCTCGCACGCATCCACGACGGATGCCACCAGAGGCCGCAACGACGCGAAAGGACATCGATGTCCACTCCGACCCAGACCGACCCCCGAGGCGACGACGGAGCGACCTTCGCGCCGCCGCCCGAGTTCGTGGCCGACGCGGTCGCCGGCGAGGACCTCCACCACGCAGCAGCGGCCGACCGCGAGGCGTTCTGGGCCGAGCAGTCCCGCTCCCTGCTCGACTGGCGCAGCCCGTTCACGCAGACCCTGGACTGGTCGGGCGCCCCGTTCGCGAAGTGGTTCGCCGACGGCACGCTCAACGTCGCCGAGAACTGCCTCGACCGACACGTCCGCGCCGGCAACGGCGACCGGGTCGCGATCCACTTCGAGGGCGCTCCCGGCGACACGCGCCGGATCACCTACGCCGAGCTGACCGCCGAGGTGCAGCGCGCCGCGAACATGCTCACCGACCTCGGCGTGGGCCAGGGCGACCGGGTGGTCGTGTACCTGCCGCTCATCCCCGAGGCCGTCGTGACGATGCTCGCCGTCGCCCGTATCGGTGCCGTGCACTCGGTCGTCTTCGGCGGGTTCAGCGCGGAGAGCCTCCGTGCCCGCATCGAGGACGCCGGCGCGAAGCTCGTCGTCACCGCGGACGGCGGGTGGCGGCGCGGTGCCGTCTCACCGCTCAAGCCCGCAGTCGACGAGGCACTGACCGGCGAGGGCACGGACACGGTCGAGCACGTCCTGGTCGTCAAGCGCGGCGGCAACGACATCGCGTGGAACGACCGCGACGTCTGGTGGCACGACGAGCTGGCGAAGGCGGCGCCGACCCACGAGGCCCAGGCGTTCCCCGCCGAGACCCCGCTGTTCATCCTGTACACCTCGGGCACGACCGGGAAGCCGAAGGGCATCGTGCACACCTCCGGCGGCTACCTGACCCAGGCGGCGTACACGCACAAGAACGTCTTCGACATGCACCCGGAGAAGGACGTCTACTGGTGCACCGCCGACATCGGCTGGATCACCGGCCACTCCTACGTCGTCTACGGCCCGCTCGCCAACGGCGTCACCCAGGTGCTCTACGAGGGCACCCCCGACGAGCCGAAGCCCGGCCGCTGGTGGGACCTCGTCGACGCGTACGGCGTCACCGTCCTCTACACCGCACCCACGGCGGTCCGTGCGGCGATGAAGGCCGGCCGCGAGATCCCGGAGGCGCGCAGCCTCGAGACCCTCCGCCTGCTCGGCAGCGTCGGCGAACCGATCAACCCGGAGGCGTGGCAGTGGTACCGGCAGGTCATCGGCCACGACCGCACGCCGATCGTCGACACGTGGTGGCAGACCGAGACCGGCGCGATCATGATCTCCGCCCTGCCCGGCGTCACGAAGCTCAAGCCCGGCGCCGCACAGACGCCGCTGCCGGGCATCGTCGCCGAGATCGTCGACGACGACGGCAACCGCGCCGACCCGGGCGAGAGCGGCTACCTCACGATCACCGAGCCGTGGCCGTCGATGGCCCGCGGAATCTGGAACGACCCGGACCGGTTCGTGGAGACGTACTGGTCGCGGTTCCCCGGCCGCTACTTCGCCGGCGACGGCGCGCGGCTCGACGGGCAGGGCGACATCTGGGTGCAGGGGCGCGTCGACGACGTCATGAACGTCTCGGGACACCGCCTGTCGACGGCCGAGATCGAGTCCGCCCTGGTCGGCCACGAGGGCGTCGCCGAGGCCGCCGTGGTCGGGGCCGCCGACGAGACCACCGGGCAGGCCGTCGTCGCCTTCGTCATCCTGACAGCCGAGGCCGCCGCCGACGTGGACCGCGAGACCGCCTCCGCAGAGCTCCGCAACTGGGTCGGCAAGCGGATCGGCGCGATCGCGAAGCCGCGCCAGGTCGTCATCGTGCCGGAGCTGCCGAAGACACGCTCCGGCAAGATCATGCGGCGGCTGCTCCGCGACGCGGCCGAGGGCCGCCGCATCGGCGACACGACGACGCTCGCCGACCCGACGATCATGGCGACCATCGCGGAACTCATGTAGTCCCGCCAGACGGAAGCAGGGCTTCCAGTCAGATACAGACTGGAGGCCCTGCTCACGTTCGTTCCGTCGGTCACTGCCGTCAGGCGGTGAGCTCCACCACCAGCTCGACCTCGACCGGCGCGTCCAGCGGGAGCACGGCGACGCCCACCGCGCTCCGCGCGTGGACGCCGGCGTCGCCGAAGACCTCGCCGACCAGGGTCGACGCGCCGTTCGCGACACCGGGCTGGCCGGTGAACGACGGGTCCGACGCGACGAAGACCGTGACCTTGACGACACGGGCCACGCGGTCGAGCGAACCGGCGACCGACTGCACGGCGGCCAGGGCGTTCAGCGCGGCCACGCGAGCCTGCGCGGCGGCGGTCTCCGCGTCGACGTCGGTACCGACCTTGCCGGTCACGGGCAGGGCGCCGTCGACGAAGGGCAGCTGGCCCGCCGTGTAGACGTACTGGCCCGTCACGACGGCGGGCACGTAGGCGGCGACGGGCGCGGCGACCGCGGGGATCGTCAGGCCGAGTTCGGCGAGCCGGTCGGAGACGCTCATGCGTCGGCCTTGGGGCGCTTCAGGTAGGCGACGAGACCGCCCTCGGGCCCGGTGACGATCTGGACCAGCTCCCAGCCCTCGTCCCCGTAGTTGTTGAGGATCGCGGTGGTGTTGTGGATCATCAGCGGCGTGGTGAAGTACTCCCAGCGAGTCATGCGGTTCCTTGCCAGCCTTTCAGTCGGGGGTGTCGTTTAGGCTGCATCCTATGTCTGCCCAGAAGACGTCTGCATCGCGGACCAAGCCCGTCTCAGCAGTCGGCGCCTTCATCGGATTCGTCGGGTTCAGTGCCCTCGCCGGCCTGCTCGTCACGATCGGGGTCACCCCGGCCATCGCCGTCGCCGGTGTCACGACGACGTCCACGATCGGTGTGTTCGAGTCCCTGCCGGAGTACATCGAGATCGGTGACCTGCCGCAGCGCAACGAGCTGTACGCGTACTCGGGCGGCAAGTCGGTGCACTTCGCCACCCTGTACGACCAGAACCGCCAAGAGCTGAAGTTCGACCAGATCAGCGACCAGCTGAAGAACGCGGCGATCGACGGCGAGGACAAGCGCTTCTACGACCACGGCGGCGTCGACATGACGTCGCTCATCCGCGCCGGTGTGGGCAGCATCGCGGGCGGCCTCGGCGACTCGGGCGGTGGATCGACGCTGACCATGCAGCTCGTCCGCAACATCAAGATGAACGAAGCCCTGAACCTCCCCACCAAGAAGGAGCAGGAGAAGGCCTACAACGAGGCCGTCGAGCAGACCATCCCCCGCAAGCTGGAGGAGATGAAGCTCGCGATCGGGCTGGCGAAGAAGTACTCCAAGAAGGAGATCCTCACCGCCTACCTGAACATCGCCTACTTCGGCGACCAGACCTACGGCGTGCAGGCCGCGGCGCAGCACTACTACAACAAGAGCGCGACCGACCTGACCCCGGCCGAGGCCGCGTCGCTCATCGCGATCGTGCAGTACCCCGAGGCGCGCAACCTGTCGAGCCCGAAGAAGTACGACGCCAACGTCGCCCGGCGCAACGTCGTGCTCCGTTCGATGTACGACCAGAAGAACCTCACCGAGGCCGAGTACCGAACGGCTCGCCAGTCGAAGCCGGCGGACTACGTGCACCTGACGCAGCCCTCGCAGGGCTGCCGCGCCTCGGTCGGCGACGGCTCGCAGTTCTTCTGCGACTACGCCAAGAAGGTCGTACTCGAGATGTCGCAGCTCGGCTCGTCGCAGAAGGCTCGTGACACCGCGTGGCGCAACGGTGGGTACAAGATCCAGACGACGCTGAACATCGACCTGAACGCCGAGCAGAAGCGTCTCGTCAACACGTACGACAACAAGGCCGAGACGAACCTGGCCCTGGGCGCCACGCTGAACTCGATCGAGGCAGGCTCCGGCCGCATCGTCACGATGGCACAGAACAAGGACTTCGACGAGTCGTTGAAGTCCGCGCCGACATCGACGTCCCTGAACTACAGCGTCGACGAGAAGTACGGCAGCGCCAAGGGCTTCCAGACGGGCTCGACCTACAAGCTCTTCACCCTGCTCGCGTGGCTGCAGGCCGGGCACGGGCTGAACGAGGTCGTCAGTGGCGCGCCGCGTGACATGTCGACGGGGTGGACCCAGTGCGGCCAGCCGTACTACGTCGGAGGCGGATACCGGCCGAAGAACGACAGTCCCGGCGAGAGCGGCAACTACACCGTCGCCGCGGCGACGGCCCAGTCCATCAACCTGGCGTTCCTCAACATGGCGCAGAAGCTCGACCTCTGCGACATCAAGAAGGTCGCCGAATCCCTCGGCGTCCACCGTGCGGACGGCGGAGAGCTCCTCTCCAACCCGTCGTCGGTCCTCGGCATCAACGAGATCGCGCCCATGACGATGGCCGCCGCGTACGCCGCCGTCGCGAACAACGGCATCTACTGCAAGCCGATCGCCATCGACCAGATCACCTCGCCGTCCGGCAAGAAGCTCGGCGGACAGACCAAGGACTGCAAGCAGGCGATCGACCCCGAGGTCGCTCACGCCGCCATCTACGCCATGAAGGGCACGATCGCCAACGGCACCGCTCGCGGCGCACAGACCCCGGATGGCATGCAGCTGTTCGGCAAGACGGGTACGACCGACGACGGCAACCAGATCTGGCTGGTCGGCTCGAGCTCGCGTGTCGCCACCGCCTACTGGCAGGGCAACACCGACGGCAAGCTCACCAACCTCCGCAACTTCAGCAACGGGGTGAGCGGCACGTACGCCGCCAGCCGTGCGGACGTGTGGCGGCAGGCGCAGACGCCGGTCAACGCGATCTACCCAGCGGGTCCGTTCACCGACCCGAACACCTCGGCGCTCCGCGGCAACGCCAAGGCACTGCCGAACCTGCAGGGCAAGACGGCGGACGAGGCCCGCGCGGCGATCTCGGGCGCCGGGTTCACGTACGTCGACGGCGGCGCGCGTCCCGGCACGGGGAACCCCGGTTCCGTGACCTCGACGTCCCCGGCGGCGGGTGCGCTCCTGTCCTCGGGCTCGAGCGTCACCGTCTACACGTCCGACGGCACCCAGGCGACCGTTCCCGAGATCGGCGGCGACTCCCTCGGGGACGCCCGCTCGGCCCTGAACGATGCCGGGTTCACGAGCGTCAACCTCGCCGACAGCTACGCCAAGGGCGGCGGTGGCAAGACCTGCAAGGTCGCCGCGGTCGAGCCGGCGATCAACGCAACGGCGAACAAGAACGACAACGTGACGATCCAGCTCTACGGCGACAAGAACGGCAAGGCGCCCAAGGACTGCAAGTGACCCGCGGTCGCACCGCACTCGGTGTCCTCGCTGCCGGCGCGGCCGTCGGAGCTGCTTCGGCGGCGTGGGGTTCGCTCGTCGAGCGTCGTCGCTTCGGGATCCGGTGGGAGACCGTCCCGGTGCTCCCGCCGGGTTCCCGTGACGTCACCGTCCTGCACCTCTCCGACATCCACATGGCCCCGTGGCAGGCCGACAAGCAGCAGTGGCTGCGCGACCTGAGCCTGGTCGAACCGGACTTCATCGTGAACACCGGGGACAACCTCGGCCACGCGACCGCGAACGCCGCCGTGGAGTACGCGCTCGAGCCGTTCCGCGGGGTGCCCGGTGTCTTCGCCTACGGGTCGAACGACTTCTTCGGGCCCTCCCCGCGCAACCCGCTCAAGTACTTCTCGGGGCCGAGCCGGATGCACAAGGCTGCGGAGCCCGTCGGTCTCGACATCGACCGGCAGACGGCGTTCTTCGAGTCGCTCGGCTGGCTCGACCTCAACGACCAGGCGCACGCGATCGAACTCCGCGGCTCCCGGTTCGAGCTGTTCGGCACCTCGGACGCGCACCGCGACTGGGACCGCCTCGACCTCCTCCCCACCAACGTCGACGAGATGCGCAGCGACGTGCCGTGGTCCGAGGACGAGGACGGCCCCGCTCCGGTCGCGATCGGTGTCACGCACGCGCCCTACCGTCGCGTGCTCGATGCCTTCGTGACCCAGGGTGCCGACATCATCTTCGCCGGGCACACCCACGGCGGTCAGGTGGCGGTCCCCGGGGTCGGCGCGCTCGTCACGAACAGCGACCTCCCCCGCCGGTACGCGAGCGGGTTGCACAAGTGGGAGCACCGCAACCACTGGTCGTGGCTCGAGGTCTCGGCCGGTCTCGGCACCTCGATCTACGCGCCCGTCCGGTTCGCCTGCCGGCCCGAGGCCGTCGTGGTCACCCTCACCGCACGGGCTTCCTGAGCCGACGCGCCCGGGAGTTCACCGGATGGTCGTGAGCATCCCCGATCATCGGATAGTATTGTCTGGTTGCTCCGGTACGGAGTGATCACACCGCGGGGTGTGGCGCAGCTTGGTAGCGCGCCTCGTTCGGGACGAGGAGGTCGCAGGTTCAAATCCTGTCACCCCGACACTGTGTTGAGACAGTACGAAGAAGGCCCTGGTTCTCCGGAACCAGGGCCTTCTGCTTTCCCCGGGTGCATCTCGGCCGCCCGATGGGTCGCACGACCCAGTCAGCCGGTCCCCGCCCCATCACGAGCAGCCCCTCCCGCTACGCTCGCAAGCGCCATGCAGAACGACCATCCCCTCGCCGCCGTGCTCGCCGCGATCGCCGCCGAGTTCCCCGACATCGCGGACGACCCGGCGCTGGCGCAGAGCCTGACCGAGAACGTCTCGTCGATGATCGCCGAGGCCCACGAGCGCTACGCCGCGGGAACCGACGGCAGCGTCGTGAGCCACGCGTTCCTCGACCCCGAGCACCTGGCGACCGGCAGTCTGCACGCCGAGCACGCCCAGCACCCGGCCGGCGCCATGCTCGCGGCGGAGATGCTGTTCGACGCCTACCTGCCGGTCTTCGTCGACGAGGTCGGCGCGGCGTCCACCGCCGAGGTCCTGCGCGCCACCAGGGCCCTGCACGCCGGCATCTGGAGCCGGTTCCCGGCCGGGGCTGTCGCGTACACGGAGGCACTGCGCCAACGCCTCACCACGGCGCACCTGGACTCCCGGACGCAGATCGCGCGGGACCTGCACGACCGCGTCGCCCACGGCATCCTCGCCGGGCTGCAGCGCCTCGACCTCGTCCTGCTGACGGATCCACCGGCGGACGAACGAGCCGATCAGCTCGACGACGCAGCGCGGTTGCTCCGGAGCGCACTCGGCGACGTCCAGGACCTCGCAGTGAGCCTGCACGCCCGGGTCGGGGATGCCCTGCTCGACGACGCGCTCCGGCGGCACGTGCGCGACCTGTTCCCCGACGACGACCTCCTGTCCATCGAGTCGACGGGTGTGGCCGGTCCCCTGCCGAACTGGCAGGCCGAGGAAGCGCTGACGATCCTGCTCGAGGCGCTCACGAACCGCAGCAAGCACGCGCGTGGATCGACGGCTTCGGTGCGCTTCCTCTGGTCACCCGCAGCGCTGGTGGTGACGGTCGCCGATGACGGCCCGGGGTTCGACGTGGAGAGCGACGCCGACGGCCGCCTCGGCCAGCAGACCATGCGCGAGCGTGCGGCGGTGATCGGCGCCCGGCTCGACGTCGAGAGCGTCCGCGGCAGCCGAGACCACGGCACCACCGTCCGACTGACCATCCCGAGGGGCACCCTGTGACCGTCACCCACGTCGCCATCGTCGACGACCACCGGCTCTTCCGCGAAGGACTCGCCACGATCCTGGCCGCGGTCCCCACGATCCGCGTCGTGGCGCACGGCGAACGACCGTCGGAGGTGCTCGACTCCCCCGAGGCCGCCGCGATCGACGTCCTGCTGCTCGACGTGGAGCTGGACGGCCCGCCGGCACGGACGACGATCGCCACGGTCCGCCGGACCCGCCCGGACATCCGGGTGGTGGTGCTCACGATGCACCGGGATGCCGTCCTCCGCCGGACCCTGCTCGATGCCGGCGCGGTCGACTTCGTCACGAAGGACACCCCGAGCCGTGAACTCGTCGACCGGATCGCCCGCGCAGCCCACGCCGATGCGGCACCCGTCACGTTCCCCGTCGACCTGGTGACCGAGGCCCGAGCCGGCTCACCGTTGAGCGACCGCGAGCTCGAGGTTCTGCGACTCCTCGCCGCCGCCCGGACCAACGCCGAGATCGCCGCCGACCTGCAGCTCGCGATCGGCACCGTCAAGCGGCACGTCTACAACGTCTTCCGCAAGCTGGACGTCGGTTCCCGCGTCGGGGCGGTCGCCGCAGCCACGCGCCTGGGCCTGCTCACCTGAGGCACCACGCAACTTCGTGAGCAGGAATGGTCGGGTGCCCAGCGGACACCCGACCATTCCTGCTCACGAAGCGACCTAGACGGAGACCGACGCACCCGCGGGCACGAGCTTGCCGGCCGCGTGCAGCCCGGCCACGACGTCGAGCGCCTGGTGCCGGTACCGCGCCTGTGCAGCACCAGGCGAGACGATCACGCCGTTCGCCCCGGTCGACGCCACGAGTGCGTTGATCTTCTCCGCGACCTGCTCGGCGTTGCCGTAGGCCTGCCGCTCGGTGCGGGCCGCGATGAACCGACGCTCGAGGTCGTTGAACTCGTACGCACGCGCCTCGTCCATCGACACCGGCTCGGGCTTCCGGCCCGAGCGCATCCGGATGAACGAGATCATGCCCGGTGCGCTCTGCTCGTCGATGACGGCGGGGTCCTCGTCGGTGACGACCTGCACACCGATCAGCGCGTTCGGCGTCTGGCGGAAGCGCGACGGACGGAACGAGTCGCGGTACAGGGCGAGTGCCGCCTCGGTGTTGTCGGACGCGAAGTGGTGGGCGAAGGCGAACGAGATGCCGAGAGCACCGGCAACCTGGGCGCTGTAGCCGGAGGACCCGAGCAGCCAGAACTCCGGCACATCGCCGTAGCCCGGCACGGCGCGGATGCCCGCCAGCGGGTTCTCCGCGCCCATGCCGGTGAAGAACCCGATCAGGTCGGCCAGGCGGTCCGGGAAGTCGTCGACGTCGAGTCGGTCGGTGCGACGGAGGGCCATCGCCGTCGCACCGTCGGTGCCGGGAGCGCGCCCCAGCCCGAGGTCGACCCGGTCGCCGTACAGCGCACGGAGGGTGCCGAACTGCTCGGCGACGACGAGGGGCGCGTGGTTCGGCAGCATGACGCCACCGGACCCGATGCGGATGGTCGAGGTGGCCGCGCCGACGGCGCTCAGCAGCACCGCCGGGGCCGAGGAGGTGATGCCCGGCATCCCGTGGTGCTCGGCGACCCAGAACCGCTCGTACCCGAGCTGCTCGGCGCGCACGGCCATGTCGATGGACCCCTGCAGGGCCTCGGTGTTGGACTGGCCGTACTCGCGGGTGGCCAGGTCGAGGACGGACAGATGCAGGGTGTCGTCGGTCATGTGGTCACCAACACACGCCGGCGCACGTGCATTCCTGTGCACGCGACGGACTGGAGGCCCGTGGCGGCGCCGCCACGGGCCTCCAGTCCGTCTGCTGGGTGCGTACCGGACGCACGCCGGCGCGAGCGGTCAGGCGCCGTCGAGGCGGCCGCCGGACTCCGTCAGGTAGCAGTTGGCGCAGAGCGACTCGTAGGCGACGTCGACGCCGTCGATCGCGACCTGGGATCCGTCGAAGACGAACCGGCCGTCGACCGTCCGGGCGTTGAAGACCGCCTTGCGGCCGCAGCGGCAGATGGTCTTCAGCTCTTCGAGGGAGTGCGCGACCTCGAGCAGGCGGGCGCTGCCGGGGAACGCCTCGGTGCGGAAGTCCGTGCGGATGCCGTAGGTGATGACCGGGATCTCGTCGAGCACCGCGATGCGCAGCAGGTCGTCGACCTGTCGCGGGGTGAGGAACTGCGCCTCGTCGACGAGCACGCAGCTGACGGGCCGCACCATGCCGTCCAGGCGCTCCGACTCGGGGTCGACGGCACCGGCGGCGGAGACGGCCTGGCGCACGTCGGCGTCCGGCGAGAACACGATGTCGACGGTCCGGGTGACGCCGAGGCGGGAGACGATCTCACGGTCGCCCTTGGTGTCCACCGCGGGCTTGGCGAGCAGCACCCGGTGCCCGCGCTCCTCGTAGTTGTAGGCCGCCTGCAGCAAGCCCGTGCTCTTGCCGCTGTTCATCGCGCCGTAGCGGAAGTAGAGCTTCGCCACTACGCGAGGAACCCGTCCTCGGCGGCCCGACGGATGAGGTCGGACTTCTTCGAGGCGGGGCGGCCCACCTTGCTGTACTTCTCGCGCACGCGACGCAGGTAGGTCTTCGCGGTCTCGTACTGCACGTTCATCTGCGCGGCGACCTCGTTCGTCGAGTAGCCGGACACGTAGAGCCGCAGCGCCTCTTCCTCACCGGCGCTGAGCTTCGGCCGCTGGTGCGCGGCGGCACCCGTCGGCAGCGGACGCCACTCCCGGGGCTGCGGGGTCTCGCGGGCGACGCCCATGATCTCGCGGGCGACGTCCATGACCTCGCGCATCGGGAGCGACTTCGACAGGAACGCCGCGGCGCCGGCGGCCAGGGCGCGGTCGCGGGACTCACGGCTGTCGACGCTCGAGAGCACGATGACCTTCGCTCCGGCGGCACGGCACGTGCGGACACGGGCCTCGATCGAGACCGGTTCCTTGAGCTGGAAGTCCAGGAACACCAGGTCGGTCGGGAAGCTGTCACTGTGGACCATCTCGAGCCAGGTGTGCGCGGTCAGGGCCAGGTCGAAGTCGAACGCGTTCACCGCGATCCAGCTCGACAGGCTGTCCAGCAGCACCTCGTGGTCGTCGAGGATGGCCAGCCGCACACGTCGCGCTCCCGGGTTCGGGAGGGACGGCGACCCCTCCGAGAGCCTGTTCGGGTCAGTGCTGGTCATAGGAGAACCTTAGTGCGAGGGCGGAAGGGCGGACTGCGACGTCGAGGTCGGGGAACGTCACGCGGAGGACGGCGAAGTAGGGGTCGAAGGTGCGGTGGATGCCGATGTCGGAGTCCGCGACGGCGAGCTCCATGTCGACGGACACACGGCCGGGTGCGGGTGCCTGCGCGGGTCGGGCCGCCAGGGCTGCCCGGGCCGCGGGGGCCGCGTGGTCCGCCGGGCGGGCCTGGGGCGCCGGGTCCGCCAGAGTGTCCGCTCGTCGCACGGTCGCGCGGAAGCCGGCCGGGTCGACGGTCGAGGCTCGGAGGGCCGCACGGACGAACGTGCGGACGACCGCCCGCTGGTCGGTGTCGAGCGTCGCGATGAGGCCGTCGGGGTCGTCGACCACCGGCGCCTGGCCGCCGTCGACCCGGACGGCGTGCTCGAACCAGGTGCGGTCGGCGTCGGCGACCATGGACGCGCGGATGCCGTCGGCGATCGCGCGGGCACGGGCACGGTCGGCGTCGGTGATGACGTCGCGCGTGCGGAGCTCGGCGAAGAACGGGGCGACGTCGCGGGACAGGATCGTCGAGCGGTCCTGCTGCACGCTCGCCGCGATGCCGTCCCGCTCGGCACGTGCGACGGAGTACGACCCGGCGCGGATCTGCACCCGTTCGGCGAGCCCCGCGAAGGTCCAGGCGAACACCGCGGACGCGGCGGTCAGCACGAGCGTCGGTGCCGCGGCCAGGAACGCCGCGACGGCGACCGGCACCTCGTGCGGGAACTCCGCGGCGCCCGCGCCCCAGGTCACGGCGTTCACCGCGGCCAGCACGAACCCACCGATCGTCAGGTCGGTCCACGGGCGGTACGGCGCGACCATGACGATGCCGGTCGCGGTGATCAGGGACATGAAGTCGTTCAGGGCACTGCGGTCCGGCCCCCACTGCGCCGCGACGCTCGTCACCGATGCCAGGCCGAGCAACCCGACGTGCGCGACGAACGCCGACCGCGGGAACGGCGCACGGAACGGGCTCGAAGCGGCGAGCACCACCACCGCCGAGGCCGCGACGAGCAGCACGGTGAGGGCACTGAGGGTGGGGCTGCCCACGACGTCGCGGTCGAAGATCGACACGAGCAGGGCCCAGACGACGCTGCCGGCACCGAGCACGACGGCCAGTGGCCGCGACCCCATCGCGCCGAGCGGGTCGTACTGCTGGGCGGTGCGGCGGGACCCGTGCTGCCGAGCCGCCGTCATCGCTCGGTCCCCCGGCCGTCGCTGACCGCCGGCACGGTGACCGCGCCGGTGACCGGTCCGTACGGCACGGTCATCATCACGCTCGTGCCGGAACCGGGCGACGACCAGATCTGGACGTCACCGCCGACCCGGCCGATCCGCTCTCGCACCGAACCGCGGAGGCCCATCCGGTCGGCTCCGGTGGCGTCCTCGTCGAACCCACGACCGTCGTCGACGACCATGACGGTGCAGGACGCGCTGTCGTCGAACACGCTGACCTCTGCGGCGTCGGTCCCCGCGTGCTTCCGCACGTTGGCCAGGCACTGGCCGACGGCCCGGACCACCGCCGACAGCGCACGCTGGTCCAGGCGCTCGAGCGCGGAGGTGTCACCCGAGACGGTCACGTCGAGTCCGAGCGTCCGGTGCTCGGCGACCATGGTGCCGAACGCCTCGGCCGCGGCCCCGGGACGCGGGCGGGCGGCCGGCGCGAGCCACCCCTTGCCGGTGAGCACCGCGACGTCGGCGTCGACCGTCTCGGCGAGGTGCGGGTCCATCGGGCCGTCGGGCGCGAGGGCGATCGCGCCGAGGTGGTTGAGCACGGTGTCGTGCAGGATCGCGGACGCCTCGGCCTCGACCCCGGCGCGGTACGCGGACACGTGTTCTTCGCGCGCCGAGCGCAGGAGTTCGGGCTGCACCCGTTCGCTCCGCCCCGTGCTGCGGGTCGTGAAGAGCACGAGCGCGACCACGAAGCCCAGGGTGACCCAGGCCAGGATGAGCGGACGGGGCGACTGGTCGGCCTGCACGATGGCGATCCAGGTCGCGAGTCGTCCGGTCAGGAAGCCGACGAAGGACCACAGCACGACGCGGCTCGGCACGGCGCCGGCTCCCCCGACCAGGATGAGCGGGATCACGACGAGGGACATCAGGTACGAGGTCACCCACCCGGTCGGCACCTGCTGCTGGACCCCGACGGCGAACCACCAGGCGCAGACGCCACCGACGGCCAGGAACGCGATCGCCGAGACCCGGGTGCCGAACTGCACGTGCACGCCGATCATGGCGAGCATCGGGACGACCGCCAGCGCGGTGCCGACGACCTGCACCCCGGGCTCGGACAGCCCGTAGAGCACGAGCGTGATGGCCGCGGCCAACAGCGAGCCGATGGCGCCGGCGTGGAATGCGCGCACGGTCGACCACGCGTTCACTCGCGGTGCGAGGTGCGTGGGGATGCCGAGCACGAGGTGGATCCTTCCGGGTGGCGAGGGCGCCGTCCACGATCCAACCACCGGAGCAGCGGCCGTGTACCCCGAATCCGGGGCCGTGCGGCGACCCGCACGATGATAGCGGCCCGGACCGGGGTCTTGCTGTCCCCCGAACGTGGACCGGACACGACCCGGACGGCCGCCCCTCAGAACAGCGTCTGCGCCGCAGCCGGCCGGAGCAGCCGCTGGTCGAACCCGGGGTCGGCGCGCTTCAGCGGTGACACCGTCGGCACCGACTGCTCCTGCGGCAGCGCCTGCGGCCCGCCCGTGCCCAGCCCCTGCGGCACGCCCGGCTGCAGCGTCCGCGGTTCCGAGAAGCCCATCGACCCCGTCGCCGGGTCCACTCGCCCCAGTCCGACCCCGTGCGCCGCCAGGATCGGGCGGATGCGCTCCGACAGCCACCGTCGGTAGTCCTTCGGCGCGTAGGTGTTGTCGAGGTACATCGCGCGGTACCGCTGTACCAGGTCGGGTCGCTCGCGGCCGAGCCACTCGAACCACCACGGCTTGACGCCCGGCCGCAGGTGCAGCGCCGAGTACATGATGCTCGTCGCGCCGGCCGCGGTCGCCCGACCGATGGCGTCGTCGAGGTGCGCCCGGGTGTCGGTGATGTACGGCAGCACCGGCATCAGGAACACGGCGCAGTCGAGCCCCGCGTCGCGGATGGCCCGCACGGTCGCCAGCCGGGCCGAAGTCGTCGGGGTGCCGGACTCGACCGACTGCTGCAGCGAGTCGTCGTACACGGCGATCGACATCGCGAGGTCGACCGGCACCACCTTCGCCGCCTCGGCCAGCAGCGGCAGGTCGCGGCGCAGCAGCGTGCCCTTCGTCAGGATGCTGAACGGGGTGCGCGACTCCGCCAGCGCCTCGATCACGCCGGGCATCAGCCGGTACCGCCCCTCGGCCCGCTGGTACGGGTCGGTGTTCGTGCCGAGCGCCACCGGGTGACGGTCCCACGAGGGCTTGCCGAGCTCACGACGCAGCACGTCGGCGACGTTCGTCTTCACCACGATCTGCTGGTCGAAGTCGGCGCCGCCGTCGAACTCCAGGTACGTGTGGGTCGGGCGGGCGAAGCAGTACACGCAGGCGTGGCTGCACCCGCGGTACGGGTTGATCGTCCAGCCGTACGTGCCCGACCCGTCCGCACTCGGCACCCGGTTCAGGGCGCTCTTCGCCAGGACCTCGTGGAAGGTCACCCCGGCGAACTCGGGCGTCGTCACACTCCGGACGAACCCGCTGTTCGATTCCATCCCGGGCAGCGCGTCGCTCTGCTCGGCGTCGATCGCCTGTCCACTCCACCGCATGCCGTCATTCGAACACACGTTCGAACAGACCGCAAACCCGAGCGGACCACGACAGGCCTCAGTGGTGCAGGCCGAGCACCTTCGCCGTGCGCTCGAGCGTGGCGTCGGCCAGAGCCGGGTCGTCCCCCAGGTCCTGCCCGTAGGTCGGCACCATCGCGCGGACGTCTTCCTGCCAGCCGTCCCACCGGTCCGGGAAGCACCGGCGCAGCATCGTGAGCATGATCGGCACGGCGGTCGAGGCACCCGGCGACGCCCCGAGCAGGCCGGCGATCGAGCCGTCGGCGGCGGTGATGACCTCGGTGCCGAACTGCAGCACACCGCCCTTGTCCTTGTCGGGCTTGATCACCTGGACACGCTGCCCCGCGGTGATGCGGTGCCAGTTCTCGGGCTCGGCGCTCGGCATGAAGTCGCGGAGCGCCTCGAACTTGGTGTGCTTCGACGCGAGGAGCTGGCCGACCAGGTAGCGGACCAGGTCGAAGTTCGAGAACGCGACGCTCAGCATCGGGCGGAGGTTGTGCGGTCGGATCGAGCGGAACAGGTCGAGGACCGAGCCCTGCTTCAGGAACTTCGGGCTGAACCCCGCGTACGGCCCGAACATCAGCGACGACCCACCGTCGACGATGCGGGTGTCGAGGTGCGGCACCGACATCGGCGGGGCACCGACACTGGCCTTGCCGTAGACCTTGGCGGAGTGCTTCTGCACCACCTCGGGGTCGTCGGTGCGCAGGAACTCGCCCGACACCGGGAAGCCGCCGTAGCCGCGGATCTCCGGGATGCCGGACTTCTGCAGCAGGTGCAGGGCTCCGCCGCCGGCACCGACGAAGACGAACTTCGCGGCGATGCGCTGCGTCGACCGGCCGATCTCGTTGCGGACGTTGAGCACCCAGCCCTCGGACACCTTGGAGCGGGTCAGGTTGGTGACCTGGTGCGAGGGTTCGAACTCGACACCGTCGATCTCGAGCTGGTCGAAGAGCTGGCGGGTGAGCGACCCGAAGTCGACGTCCGAGCCGGCTGCCGAGTAGGTCGCCGCGATCGGCTGGTCCTTCTTGCGGCCGGGGATGAGCGCCGGTGCCCACTTCCGGATCTGCGCCGGGTCGTCCGAGAACTCGATGCCCGCGAAGAGCGGGTGGTCACGCATGGCCTCGTACCGGGCGCGCATGTACGCGACGTTGGCCTCGCCCCAGACGAACGAGATGTGCGGCGTGGGGTTGATGAAGTTCGACGGCTCCGGCAGCACACCGGTCTCGACCAGGTGCGCCCAGAACTGCCGCGAGACCTGGAACTGCTCGTTGACCGTGACGGCCTTCGCGATGTCGACGCGGCCGTCCGGCAGTTCCGGCGTGTAGTTCAGCTCGCACAGTGCCGAGTGCCCGGTGCCCGCGTTGTTCCACGGGTTCGAGGACTCCTGCGCCACCGTGCCGAGCCGCTCGTACACGCGGATCTTCCAGCTGGGCTCGAGCTTGTGGATGATGGCCCCGAGCGTGGCACTCATGATGCCTCCGCCGATCAGGACGACGTCGATGGGGTCCACCTGCTGCTCTGCCACCCGTCGATCCTACCGGCGGCACCCGACAGACGGACAGGAGGCCCGTGGCGGTGTCGCCACGGGCCTCCTGTCCGTCTGCTGGTCGCGCTCGGGGCGCGCTACGCGTCGACGGAGCGGCGCGCGACGATCGTCTCGGCGATCTGCACCGCGTTGAGCGCGGCGCCCTTCCGCAGGTTGTCGTTGCTCACGAACAGGACGAGGCCGCGGCCCTCGGGCGCGGACTGGTCGGCGCGGATGCGGCCGACGAACGCCGGGTCCTGGCCGGCGGCCTGCAGCGGGGTCGGGACGTCGGAGAGCTCGACTCCGGGTGCGCTCGACAGGATCTCGGTCGCACGCTCGGGCGACAGCGGACGCTCGAACTCGGCGTGCACCGAGATGGAGTGCCCGGTGAACACGGGGACGCGAACGCAGGTGCCGGCCACGAGCAGGTCGGGCAGCTCGAGGATCTTCCGGCTCTCGTTCCGGAGCTTCTTCTCCTCGTCGGTCTCGCCCAGGCCGTCCTCGACGATGCTGCCGGCGAGCGGCACGACGTCGAAGGCGATCGGGCGGACGTACTTGACGGGCTCGGGGAACGTCACGGCGGATCCGTCGTGCGTCAGCGCAGCGGTGTCCTGCTCGAGCGCGGCCTTCGCCTGGCCCAGGAGTTCCTCGACCCCGGCGAGCCCGGAACCCGAGACCGCCTGGTAGGTCGTCGCGACCAGGCGGCGGAGCCCGGACTCGGTGTCGAGCACCTTGAGCACCGGCATGATCGCCATGGTCGTGCAGTTCGGGTTCGCGATGATCCCCTTCGGCGCCTGGTCGATGGCGTGCGGGTTCACCTCGCTCACGACGAGCGGGACGTCGGGGTCCATGCGCCAGGCGCTCGAGTTGTCGACGACGAGTGCCCCGGCGGCGGCGAACTTCGGCGCGAGGGCCCGCGAGGCGGTGGCCCCGGCGGAGAACAGCGCGATGTCGATGCCGGACGGGTCGGCGAGCTCGGAGTCCTCGACCACGATCTGCTCGCCCCG
This sequence comes from Curtobacterium sp. MCLR17_040, assembly GCF_003234735.1. Classification (NCBI taxonomy): domain Bacteria; kingdom Bacillati; phylum Actinomycetota; class Actinomycetes; order Micrococcales; family Microbacteriaceae; genus Curtobacterium; species Curtobacterium sp. MCLR17_040. Next base: position 36,492 of record NZ_QKTE01000022.1, read on the forward strand.
GAACGGCAGCGTCGTGCCGGCGGAACGGGCGCTCGCGAAGAAGCGGACCCGGTCGGCCGGGAACGCGCGCTCTTCGAGCAGGCGACGCATCACGGCGCCGACCTGGCCGGTGGCGCCGACGACGGCGACGGTGAGGGTGCTCATGCGGTGCTCCTGGTGGTTCAGCGGATCGACGGGTCGGCGGGCGTCAGCGGCCGGTGCCGGCGTAGACGACGGCCTCGGCGTCGGCGTCGAGGCCGAACGCGCTGTGCACGACGCGCATCGCCTCGTTCAGGGTGTCGGCGCGGGTCACGACCGAGATGCGGATCTCGGACGTGGAGATCATCTCGATGTTGATCGACGCGTCGTGCAGGGCGCGGAAGAGCTGCGCCGAGACGCCGGCGTTCGTGCGCATCCCGGCGCCGACCAGGGCGAGCTTGCCGATCTGGTCGTCGTACTGGATGCTCTCGTAGCCGATGTCGGCCTTCGCGACCTCGAGCGCCGTCAGCACGGTCTGGCCCTGGTCCTTCGGCAGGGTGAACGAGATGTCCGTCCGCCCGGTCGACGCTGCCGACACGTTCTGGACGATCATGTCGATGTTCGCCCCGGCGCGTGCCACGTTGGTGAAGATCTCGGCAGCCTTGCCCGGCTGGTCCGGGACCCCCACGACGGTGATCTTGCCCTCGGAGAGGTCTCCGGCGATCCCGGTGATGATCGGTTCTTCCACGGTTTCCCCCTCGGCAGGGTTGTAGACGATGGTGCCCTCGTTGTTGTTGAACGAGGACCGGACGTGCAGGGTGACGCCGTGCCGCCGGGCGTACTCGACGGCACGGATGTACAGGACCTTGGCACCCGAGGCTGCGAGCTCGAGCATCTCCTCGCTGGTGACGCGGTCGACCTTGCGGGCCTTCGGCACGACACGGGGGTCGGCGGTGAAGATGCCGTCGACGTCGGTGTAGATCTCGCAGACGTCGGCGTCGAGTGCTGCGGCGAGGGCGACGGCGGTGGTGTCCGAACCGCCGCGGCCGAGCGTGGTGATCTCGCCCGTGGTGCGGTTGAAACCCTGGAACCCGGCGACGATCGCGACGTGGCCGGAGTCGAGCGCCTCGCGCACGCGCTTCGGGGTGACGTCGACGATGCGGGCCTTGCCGTGCTGGGCGTCGGTGAGCATGCCCGCCTGGCTGCCGGTGTAGGAGGACGCTTCGACCCCGAGGCTCTTGATCGCCATCGCGAGCAGCGCCATCGAGATGCGCTCCCCCGCGGTCAGGAGCATGTCGAGCTCACGGCCGGCGGGGATCGGCGTGACGGAGTGCGCCAGGTCGACGAGTTCGTCGGTGGTGTCGCCCATCGCCGACACCGCCACGACCACGTCGTTGCCGGCCTTCTTCGTCTCGACGATCCGCTTCGCCACGCGCTTGATGCTCTCGGCGTCCGCGACGGATGAACCACCGAACTTCTGCACGATCAAGGCCACTGGCTGGTACTCCCGGAGACGGCGACACCGCGAGGTCACGCGGTCTCACAATGGTAGTCGGTGTTTCGGGGATGTTGCGTGCGAGCGGGCCCCGACGCAAGGATCCTGCGTGGCGGTCAGCCGCCGACGACGCGGCGCCCTTCGAAGGCACGACCGAGCGTGACCTCGTCGGCGTACTCCAGGTCGCCGCCGACCGGCAGCCCCGACGCGAGCCGCGTGGTGCGGATGCCCATCGGGACGAGCAGCCGGCTGAGGTAGGTCGCCGTCGCCTCGCCCTCGAGGTTGGGGTCGGTCGCGATGATGACCTCGGCCACGGTGCCGTCGGCCAGGCGCGTCATGAGCTGCTGGATGCGCAGGTCGTCCGGACCGATGCCGTCGATCGGGCTGATCGCCCCGCCGAGCACGTGGTACAGCCCGTGGAACTCGCGGGTGCGCTCGATCGCCGCGACGTCCTTCGCCTCTTCCACGACGCAGATCGTGGCCGGCGAGCGGCGCGGGTCGCGGCAGATGCTGCACTGGACGTTCTCGGTGACGTTGCCGCAGATCTCGCAGAAGCGGACCCGCTCCTTGACGTCGGCGAGCAGCTCGGACAGTCGGCTCGGGTCGAACGACTCGGTCTGCAGGATGTGGAAGGCGATGCGCTGCGCCGACTTCGGGCCGATGCCGGGCAGGCGGCCGAACTCGTCGATGAGGTCCTGGACGATCCCGTCGTACATCAGGCACCGTCCTGGTGGAGAGCGGTCTCCTCGATGAACTGGGCGTTGAGGATCTCACGCACAACGGCCTCGCCGTACCGGCCGGCGACCGGGGCGCGGCGTGCTGGCGGTGCGGTGCGCGCGGGAGCGGCGGCGGGCTGGGCCGCACGCTGCGGGGCGGCCTGCTGCGTCGGGGCTGCCGGCGCCGCGGCTGCGGGTGCTGCTGGCGCTGCACCGCGTCCGATCCCCGGGTCGGGGAACGGGGCGCCGTCGTCGTACGGTTCGTCGTCGAGCGGGTAGTCGTCGACCGGGACGCCCGGTACGACGGGACCGCCGGGAGGCACGGCTCCCGCTCCGGACGCCGCCTGCGGACCCGGGGTGGTCGGCTGGTCGGGCTGCCCGGCCGTGGCAGCGCCCGGTCGCGCGGGTGCGGCCGACGGTGCCGACTCGGCCGGCTGGGGCGTGCTCGTCTCGGCGGGGGCGACCGGCGCGGACGCCGGCACGGTGCCGAAGGGTGCTGCCCAGCTGGGCTCGACGGACTCCGGGACGGCGTCGGCGGTGGGGTCGCTGGCGGGGATCGTCGCGACCGCCCAGTCCGTCACCGGCGCACCGGATGGAGCGGGGGCCGGTTCGGCCGGTGCCTGGTCGCGCTGCGGGGCGGACGCGGTCGGCGCTGCCTTCGGCTCCGGCGCTGCCTTCGGCTCCGGCGCGGACTTCGGCGCCGGCGCGGACTTCGGCGCGGGCGCTGCCGTCGGCGCAGGATGTGCCGTCGACTCGGGTGCTGCCGACGCGGCCTTCGGCTCGGCGGCAGGGGCAGCCTTCGGCGTGGGCTCACCAGCGGAAGCCGGCGCCGGGGACTCCGGTGCTGCGGGCGCCGGCGCCGGGGCCGGCGCCGGCGCCGGGGCCGGGGCCGCGGCGGCGGGCGTCTGGGCAGCGGGCGCCGGACGCTGGGCCGGTGCGGCCTGCTGTGCCGGAGCCGACTGCTGCTGCTGCTGCTGCTGGGGACGCTGCTGCTGTCCGGGCCCGCGGGCGACGAACTTCACCCGGAGGCCGAGGACGTCCACGATGGCGGCACGCAGCAGTTCGCTGACGCTCGCCGAGGGGTCGGACATCTCCTTGAACGAGGCGACGTCCTGCTGGCTCGGGAACGTCAGCGTCAGCACGTCGTCGCGCAGCGCGGTGACCTGCGCCGTGACGACCACCGACCACGCCGAACGCTTGGCGTGCTGCACGTGCTCGACGATCTGCGGCCAGGAGTCGCGCATCTGCTGGAAGCCGACCGCACCGACGGTCCGGACGGCGGGCTCGTCACCGATCGTCGTGCCCTGACCGGTGGACGACGGGCTGACCGGCTCGGCCGCGGGCTTCGAGGGCTCCGCCTTCGCGGGCTCCGGCTTCGAGGGCTCGGACTTCGCGGGCTCGGCCGATGTCTGTCCGGGCGCTCCAGGAGTGCTCGGAGCGACCGCTGCCCACGACGCTGCGGCGTCACGGGCCACGGCTCCGGAGTCGGCCTGCGGCGCGGCGGGCTGCTCGACGGGACGCTCGGGCGTCGCACGAGCCGCTGCCGGAGCGGGCGTCGGGGCGAGGGAGGGAGCAGGCGCTGCGGGAGCCGCAGCTGCCGGCTGCTCACGACGCGGTGCAGCGGCGACGGCGGGAGCGGACTGCTCGCCGGCGCCGGCCTGGTGTCCACCGGCGTCGTGTCCACCGACGTCACCCACCCCGACACGACGTTCCAGTCGCTCGACCCGGGCGAGGGCTCCGCGCTGGGTGTCGTCGGCCTCGGGCACGAGCATGCGGGCCGTCATGAGTTCGAGGTGCAACCGGGGCGAGGTCGCGCCGGTCATCTCGGTGAGGGCACGGTTCGCGATGTCGGCGGAGCGGGAGAGCCCGGTCGCGCCGAAGACCCCGGCCTGGCGGCTCATGGTGTCGAGTTCTTCCGGGGAGACCCCGCGCAGGACGGCGGCGGCGCTCTCGTTCGTCGCCGCGACGACGATCAGGTCGCGCAGGCGCTCGAGCAGGTCCTCGACGAAACGGCGGGGGTCCTGTCCGGTCTGCACGACGCGGTCGATCGCGGCGAACGCGGACGCCGGGTCGGCGACGGCCAGGGCGTCGACGACGTCGTCGAGCAGGGCGGCATCGGTGTAGCCGAGCAGGGCCACGGCACGCTCGTAGGCGATCGCACCGTCTTCGCTGCCGGCCATCAGCTGGTCGAGCAGCGACAGGGTGTCACGGACGGATCCACCGCCGGCACGCACCACCAGGGGCAGGACGCCGGGGGCCACCGACACGGACTCCTGCGTGCAGAGCTGCTCGATGTACTCGAGCATCACCGCGGGCGGGACGAGCCGGAACGGGTAGTGGTGGGTGCGCGACCGGATGGTGCCGATGACCTTCTCGGGCTCGGTCGTCGCGAAGATGAACTTGACGTGCTCCGGCGGTTCCTCGACCAGCTTGAGCAGTGCGTTGAAGCCCTGCGGCGTCACCATGTGCGCTTCGTCGAGGATGAAGATCTTGTAGCGGTCGCGAGCCGGCGCGAACACGGCACGATCGCGCAGGTCACGCGCGTCGTCGACACCGTTGTGGCTCGCGGCGTCGATCTCGATGACGTCGAGCGACCCGCTGCCGTCGCGGGCGAGTTCCACGCAGCTCGGGCAGACGCCGCACGGGGTGTCGGTCGGGCCCTCGGCGCAGTTCAGGCAGCGCGCCAGGATGCGGGCCGACGTCGTCTTGCCGCAGCCACGGGGCCCGCTGAACAGGTAGGCGTGGTTGACGCGGTTCGTGCGGAGCGCCGTGCGGAGCGGGTCGGTGACCTGCGACTGCCCGATCAGCTCGGCGAAGTTCTCGGGCCGGTAACGGCGATACAGGGCGGTGACCACGCGACAAGGGTAGCCGTCACGACCGACAACCCGCGTGCCCGTCCACAGGTCGTCCTGCCGGGCCGGACCACCCGTCGGCGGTGGGCCGAGCGCCCGGACGGCACCGCGCCTCCCGTCCGTCTGGTCGACGGGCGGGAGGCGCGGTGTGTGACGCTGGTGCGGACTCAGCCGCGGGTGCGGCGACGGAGCCTGCCGGCGAGGCGGGAGAGCCCCAGCAGCAGGAACCCGAGGGCCACCAGGCCCGCCGCGGTGCCGGCGATCGGGACGACGTCCGCGCCGGTCCAGGCGAGGGCACCGGTGCCGTTGCCGGAGCCACCGATCCCGGCGCCGGAGCCGTTCCCGGAGCCACCGCCGATGCCGGAGCCGTTCCCGGAGCCACCGCCGGTGCCGGTCCCGTTGCCGGTCCCCGGCGTCCCGGGCAGACCGGGCGCACCCGGCGTTCCGGGGGCCCCGGGCGTTCCGGGCGTCCCCGGGGTGCCGGGCGTGCCCGGCTCCTCCGGGTCGACGGCGTCGTCCATCACCATGACGCGGAGCATCTGCGCCTGCGAGGTGAACCCGCCGACCGACTGGGTGACGCGCAGCATGTGACCGCCGACCGGCAGCGCCACCATGACCCACCACTCGCCGTCCTCGTCGGCCGTCGTGGCGACCGCGTCGCGGCCCATCGGCTGCACGGTGACGGTCGCGCCGGGCTCGGCGGTGCCCGTGACCATCAGGTCGTGGTCACCGTCCTCGTCGGCCATGTACTGCGAACCCGGTGTCGGCGAGGTGACCGCGAGCGGCTCCAGGGTGTCGACCACGATCGGCACCTGCGGCGCCGCCGAGGTCGTGCCGTTCACCGACTGCGTGGCGCTGATCGTCCACTCCCCCTCGGGGACACGCTCGAACACGACGCTCCACGCCCCCTCGTCGTCGGCGGTGGTGGTGCGGACCTGCCCGGTGGACAGGGTCACCGTCACCGCGGCGCCGGGGGTGGCCTGACCGGTCACCGTGAACGAGCCGGTGTCCCCGAAGCCGTCCGCCTGGATGAGCTGCCCGGCGTCGGGGCTCGTGATGACGATGCCCGTCTCCTGCGCAGCCACGACCGTGACGTCGGCGGTCACCGGGTCGGAGGTCCGACCGCCGACCGTCTGCGTCACCGACACCGTGTGGTCCCCGAGGGGAACGCCACCGATCGTGACCGTCCACGAACCGTCGTCGCCGGCGGTCGTCGTGGCGGTCCGGCCGTCGACGTCGACCGTGACGGTCGCACCGGGCTCGGCGGTGCCGCTCACCGGGACCGACGTCGTCGACCCCGTGGTCGGGAACGCCTGACCGTCGGTCGGGCTCGAGATGACGACCGGCGTCGCGGCCGTCACGGTGAAGCCGACCTGCGGAGCGTCGGTGGTGGCACCGTCGACCGTCTGGCTGGCGGCGACCGTGTGGGATCCCTCGGCGACGTCCCGCACCGTCACGGACCACGTCCCGTCGTCGTCCGCGGTCGTGGCGACCGCGGTGCCGTCGTCGATGCGGACCGAGACAGCGGCGTTCGGTGCGGAGGTACCGGTCACCCGCACGTCGGTCGAACCGCCGAGCACCCGGTGGTCGGTGCCGTCGGCCGGGCTGGTCACGACGATCGCGTCCGCGGCGGCGACCACGACGGTCACGTCGCGCTCGATCGCATCGGACGTCGTGCCGTTCACGACCTGGGTGACGACGAGCGTGTGGTCCCCCGCCGGCACGTCGGCCAGCGTGGTCTCCCACCGTCCGTCGGTGCCGACACGGACCACGACCGGGTCGGCGTCGTCGAGGACGACGCGGACCGACGCGCCGGGCTGGCCCTCGCCGCCGACCGGGACGGTCGCGGTGGGGTCGGTGCTCGGCACGGTGAACGTGGTGTCGTCGGCCGGTGCGGTGACCGTCAGCGCGGCACCGGGTGCCACGGTGAAGGTGCTGCGCACCGCCGCGGACGTCGAGCCGTCGACCGTCTGGGTCGCCCGGATCGTGTGCTCGCCGACGGTGGTGTCCGGCAGTTCGACGCTCCAGGTACCGGCGTCGGTCGCGGTCACGGTCCGGGCGTCGCCGCCGTCGATCGTGACACGGACCTCGGCACCGGGCTCGGCAGCCCCCGCGGCGGTGAGGGTCGCGACGGAGTCACGCTGGGCGACCCGGATCGTGGTGCCGTCCGCCGGGGTGGCGATCGTGATCGGTTCGGCGACGAGGACGCGGACGTCCACCGTCACCGGCGCGGACTCGGTGCCGTCGATGCGCTGCGTGACGCTCACGGTCGTCGTGCCGGCCGGCACACCGGGCACCGAGACGCTCCACGCGCCGTCGTCGTCCGCGGTGGTCGACTCGGTGCGACCGTCGCCCAGGTCGACCACGATGGTCGCGCCCGGCTCGGCGGTGCCGGCGACGTCGACCGTCGTCGTGCCGTCCCCGTCGGCGACCGTGTACTCCTGGTCGGCCGTCGGCTCGGTGATGACGACGGGCGCGCCCGCCTCGATCTCGAAGGTCGTCTCGACCGGCGTGGTCGAGGTCGAGCCGTCCACGGTCTGCGTCACCTCGACGGTGTGCTCGCCGACACCGAGGTCCGGCACGTCGACGCTCCACGAGCCGTCGTCACCGGCGGTGACCTCGACGGGGTCGCGGTCGTCGACGGTGACCGTCACCGTGGCGCCGGGCTGGGCGTCACCGGCGACCGTCACGGTCGTCGTCGCGTCGCCGTCGGCCACCGTGATCGGGTCGTCGCCGGGCTCACGGATGGTGAGGTCCGCGGCGGCGACCACGGACACCGGTCGTTCGACCGCCGCGCTCGTGGTGCCGTTCAGGGCCTGCGTGACCGAGGCCGTGAACGAACCGGTCGGCACGTCCTCGACCGTGGTCGCCCAGCGGCCGTCCTCGTCCACGGTCGCCGTGGCGGTCCCGCCGTCGCCGAGGTCGACCGTGACGGTCGCGCCCGGCTCACCGGTGCCCGCGAAGTCGACCCCGGTGGTGGCCTCGTCGTCCGCCACCGTGACGGTGGTGGCACCGCGCGGGGTGGACACGACGAGCGGGGCTCCGGCACGGACCGACACCGCCGCAGTCACCGGCGTCGAGGTCTGCCCGCCGACGACCTGCGTCGCGGTGACGCGGTGGTCACCGACCGGGACGTCCTGGAAGGTGGTCTCCCACCGGCCGTCCTCGTCCGCGGTCACCGTCTCGGTCTCGCCGGTCGAGATCCGGACCGTCACCTCGGCGTCGGGCTGCGCCCGACCGGTCACCTCGACGTCGGCGGTGCCGGACGTGTCGGCGACCGTCAGGACGTCGCCGTCCTCCGGGGTCACGATGGCGAGCGCGGTCCCGGCCCGCACCGTGACGGTCTGGTCCGGACTGGAGGCGGTGGTCCCGCCGACCGTCTGGCTGGCGGTGAGCGTCGGGGTGCCGACACCGACCCCGCCGAACGTGACCGTCCAGTCGCCGTCCGCGTCCGCGGTGGTGGTCGCCTCGTCGTCGCCGAGTCGCACCGTCACCGGCGCGCCCGGCTCCGCCGAACCCGTGACGACGACGTCGCGCGTCGCATCGGCGTCCGGCACGAGGAGGACCACGTCGGTCCCCGGCGCGGTGATCGTGACGGCGTCGGCGGCCTCGATCGTCACCGTGCGCTCGACCGGGTCGGAGGTGCGCGGGTCGGAGACGGCGCCGGCCAGGGTCTGGGTGACCGCGACCTGGTGCTCGTCGACGCCGAGGTCGGGGAACGTGAGCGACCACGTGCCGTCGGCACCGACCGTCGTCTCCTGGTCCTCGGAGCCGGCGAGGGTCGCCGTGACGGCGGCGCCGGGCTGGCCGGTGCCGGTGACCGTGACGTCGCGCACGACGTCCGGTCCGGCGACCGTGATCGGGTCCGTGTCCGGACCGGTGATCGTCAGCGCGTTGGCCGTGACGACCTCGAAGGTGATCGGCACGGCGCTCGTCACGACGTCCTCGACCTCCTGGCTGGCGGACGCCGTGTACACGCCGGTCGGGGCGAGACCGGTGGCGTCGACCGCCCACCGCCCGTCGTCGTCAGCCGTGGTGGTGAACCGGGTGCCGGGGCCGACCGAGACGGTCACCGCGGCGCCGGGCTCGGCCGTGCCGGTGATCCGGACGGTCGCGGTGGCGTCGGCGTCGACCACGACGAAGCGTGCGCCGCTCGCCGGGGTGTCGATGACGATGGCGTTGCCGGGGACCACGGTGAAGTCACGCGTGACCACCGGGCCGTCGGTGCCGTTCACGGTCTGCACGGCCTCGACGGTGTGCTCGCCGATGCCGAGCTGCGTGGTCGGGAGCTCCCAGTTGCCGGCCGTGTCCGTGACGACCTCGACGGGGTCGCCCTCGTCGATCGTGACGGCGACGGTCGCGCCGGGCTCCGCGGTGCCGCGGACGACCACGTTGGCCTGCCCGCCGGTGCCGGCGGGGACCTCCTGGGCGTCACCCGGTGCCACGATGACGAGCTCGTCGCCGGCCTCGACCGCGAAGTCACGGTCGACCGGTGCCGAGGTCGCACCGTCGACGGTCTGCGTGACCGTCGCGGTGTGGTCGCCGGTGCCGACGTCGGTGAGGACCACCGACCAGGCGCCCTGCGGGTTCGCGGTGGTGGACACCGCGTCGCCGTCGTCCAGGACGACCTCGATGCGTGCACCGGGCTGCGCGGTGCCCCGCACGGTGACGTCGACGACGGAGTCGTCGGTCGCGACCGTGACGGTGGCGTCCTGCGCCGGAGCGGTGACGGCGAGCGGGGCGCCCGCCTGCACCGTGACGACCTGGCGGACGGCCGGCGAGGTGGTCCCGCCGACGGTCTGCGTCGCCGAGATCGTGTACCGACCGACCGGGACGTCGGTGACGGTCAGCGTCCAGGTGCCGTCGTCGTCGGCCGTCGTGGTGGCGGTCAGTCCGTCGCCGAGCGAGACCCGCACCTCGGCGCCGGCCTCGGCCGTGCCGGCCAGGTCGAGGTCGGTGGTGGTGTCGGCGTCGAGGACCGTGACCACGTCGCCGTCCGCGGGCGCGGTGATCGCGAGCGGGTCGCCCGCCTCGACGGTGAAGGTGGTCTCCACCGGGCCGGACGTGGTGCCGTCGACGCTCTGACGCGCCGTGACGGTGCGCTCCCCGACCGGGACGTCGGCGAAGGTCGTCGTCCAGGCGCCGTCCTCGTCCGCGGTGACCGCGGCGGTGAAGGAACCACCGATGCCGACGGTGACCCGGGCGTTCGGAGCGGCCGAGCCGGACACCGTCACCGGGGTGGTCGAGCTGTCGTCGGCGACGGTGATGGTGCTGCCGTCGGCCGGCTCGTCGATGGTGAGCGCGGGGGCCGCCGTCACGGTGAAGTCCCGGGTGACCGCGGCGCTCGTGGTGCCGCCGACGGTCTGGGTGACCTCGGCCGAGTACTCCCCGGCCGGGACGTCCGTGACGCTCGTCGACCAGGTGCCGTCGGCGTTCGCGCGGGTGGTGGCGGTCAGGCCGTCACCGAGGTCGACGTCAACGCGGGCACCGGCCTGTGCGCTGCCGGAGAACGGGACGGACCGGGTGTCGCCGGCGAGCGGGAAGTCCTGGTCAGCCGTGGGAGTGTCGACGGTCAGGCCGGCTGCGGCCACGACCCGGAAGGACCGGGTCACGGGTGCCGAGGTCGTGTCGCCGACGGTCTGCGTGACGCTCGCCGTCTGCTCGCCGACCGGGACCTCGGGGACGGTGACGCTCCAGGCGCCGGCGTCGTCCGCCGTGCCCGTCGCGGTCACGCCGCCGCCGAGGTCGACGTTGATGCGCGCGTTCGCCGTCGCGGTGCCCGTCAGGGTGACCGGGGCGGTCTCCCCCGTGGTGGTGAAGGCCTGACCGGCCGTGGGGGTGGTGATCGTCAGTGCACGCTGGGCGACGACGGAGAACTCCTGCGTCGCGGTGCCGGCCGCTATGCCGCCGACCGTCTGGGTCGCGGTCGCGGTGTACGCACCGGTGGGGACGTCGGCGATGGTCGTCGTCCAGGTCCCGTCGGCAGCGACGGTCGCGGCGCCGGTCAGGCCTCCGCCGAGGCTGACGGCCACGGCGGCACCGGGCTCGCCGGCCCCGCTCACGACGACGCTGCGGGTCGAGGTCGCCGACGGCACGGTGAACTGCTGTCCGGCCGTGGGCGCCGTGATGGTCGGAGCCGCGAACGCCGTGGCGCGCACGGTCGAGGTGGCGAGGTCCACGGTGGCGACGTTCGCCCCGGGGAGCACGGAGAGCCGCAGGGCGTGCACGCTCCGCGATCCGGTGTCGTACCCGCGGGGGTCGCGGAAGCCGGTGGTGTCCTGCGCGTTCACGGTGAGGTCGACGACCTGACGGAGCAGCAGCACGACGGGGCTCAGCAGGGTGGAGACGGCCGAGGTCGTCGCCGTGAGCGTCGTGCCGAGGTTCGTCAGGGCCGTGCCCGTCACCAGGGGACGCACGATGGTCTGCAGTGCCGGGATGACGACGGTGTTGACCGCCGGGGCGAGCAGGGTGCCGAGCACGTTCAGCCCGAGGGGGCCACCGGTCGCCGTCACCGTGGCGGTGGCGGGCGACGTGCCGGCGAGGGCGCCGAGCGTGGTGTCCGCGCGCAGCGCGAGTCCGGCGAGCGGGAGGCCGGCCGCGTTGACGTTCGCGGTGACGTTCACCCGCACGGCGGTCGAGTTGATCGTGTTGACGACCGCCGTCTGCAGTACGGTCGGCAGCTGGGTGCCGAGGATCGTCGTGATGCTCCGGTTGATCGAGGCCACGGCCGCCTCGGTCAGCACCGGCGTGTTCGCCGGCTGGCCGTTCAGCGTGGTCAGCTGGTCGAGGTCGACCGTGATCGCGCCCGTCGCCGGTGTGATCGTCACGGCGCCGTCGGTCAGGGGTTCCTGCAGGACCCGGGTCAGGGTGTCGTCGAGGTTCAGGTCCACCGTCGCGGTGACGTTCGTGCCGTTGACGTTCACCAGGCCGAGGGTCGTGCCACGGAGCAGCCGCTGGATGTCGGCGGTCAGGGCGGTCGTGGTGCCGGAGAGGGCGCCGTTCGCGCCGACCGCGGAGTTCACCGTGCCCGAGAAGGTGCGCAGGTCGCTCCGGAGCGCGGTGCTGAGTCCGGCGACCGCCGGGCTCGTCAGGTTCAGGTCCGCGCCGGCGATCCGGTAGTCCGTCGTCGTCCCGACCGTGGTGCCGCGCGTCGCCTGGATCCGGGACGCCAGGGCCCCGACCCGCAGCTGCGCGTTCGACAGCACCGTGGTGTCGGCGCCGACGCGCGAGAACAGCGGGTTGAGGTCGAGCGTCGCGGCGCCGGTGCCGGACCCCGTGCCGACCCCGATGCCGCCGTCGTTCGTCAGGAGCCCCGACGACGCGGTCGCACCCGTGGCCGAGGTCGTGGCGTACTGACCGTCGACGCCGAGGGTCAGGATGCCGTTCGGGCCGAGCAGGTTGACGTCGTTGCCGAGGTCCACCCCGATGGCGTTGAGCGCCGTCAGGTTGAGCGGCTGGTTCGTGGTGCCGCCGCCCGAGGTCGCACCCCGCGCGGAGTACGCGCCGCCGAGCTGGGCGACCGCATCGGCGTCGACGATGCCGGAGCCGCTGAGCAGCAGCCCCTCGGCCTCGGCGACGTCGTTCTGGGCGGCCGCAGCGGGTTGGATCGCCACGGTGGCGGCGATGAGCGCCGTCACCGTGGCGACGACGCCGCCGCGCAGGAGGAACCGCCGACCGTCCGTCGCTCGTCCTCGAGCTCGGCCGTCGGCGCGGGTGATCCGTCGTGTCCGTTCGTCCGCTGCGGAGGGTACGGGGGTACCGGGCAGCGACGCGTGCCTGCGCATGCGTGTCTCTTTTCCTGGCGGGCGCGCCCGCCACCTGATCCTCGGAATCCACCGCTGGTGAGGCGGCGGAGGCTCCTCCGCTGGTGAGGCGGTGGAGTGTCGGAACCCTGGTTGGGGATTCCTGAGGCAGATCTTTACACATGATCAGGAAGCTGTCCGCAAGCATCGACGAAAAAGGACGCGAGACCTCCCGAACAGGGGGCGGACACCGGGGAGCCGACTCGACCCGGAACGAAGAAGACTCCTCACGCACCCGCCAGAGCCTGGTTACCCTTGCTGCGTTTCCGCCCTGGGGGAGTTGGCCTGGATGGCGTCACGTGAGGAGCCGCCGAGAAGTCTACCGGACGCGACGGGCAGACTCGAACACATGAAGATCGCCATCGCCGGAGGACACGGCCAGATCGCCCTGCTCCTCGCCCGCCAGATCACCGACGCCGGCCACGACGCCGTCGCGATCGTCCGCAACCCCGCGCACGTGGCCGACGTCGAGCAACAGGGGGCGCGTGCGATCGTCGCCGACCTGGAGCAGCTCGGCGACGACGACCTCGCGCTCCGCCTGCGCGGTGTCGATGCCGTGGTCTTCGCCGCCGGTGCCGGGCCGAACAGCGGCGCCGAACGGAAGCTCACCGTCGATCGCGACGGTGCGATCCTGCTCGCCGACGCCGCCGAGCGTGCCGGCATCGAGCGGTACGTGATGATCTCCGCGATGGCGGCCGACACCTACGACCCCGAGCTCGCCGTCGTGCCCGCACAGGACGACGCCGCGGTGTTCCAGGTCTACCTGCGGGCGAAGGCCGAGGCGGACGCGAACCTGCGGGCCCGACGCCTCCGCTGGACGATCGTGCGCCCCGGCGGCCTGCTCGACACGCCGCCGCAGGGCACCGTGCACGTCGGCCGGACGGTCCCGCGCGGCTCGATCCCCCGCGCGGACGTCGCGACCGTCGTCCTGCACGCCCTGCTCGACGACGCCGCGGTCGGCGTGCAGTTCGAGGTCACCAGCGGCGACACCCCGATCCCGGCGGCGCTGAACGCGCTCACCTGACCGGTCGGTGCCGCCTGCACCGTGCGCGCTTCGCCACCCCGTGCGAGCTCCTCGCCGAAGGTGCCGGGCCGCGCACCGTGCGCACCTGCGCACCCCGTGCGGACTTCCGCGCCCCGTGCCGCGCTGCAAGCGCGCACCCACCGACGAACACCGCACCGTGCCGCCGCGACGCGACCCACCGACGGACGGGAGGCACGGAGCCAGCCCGCCCCGCGCCTCCCGTCCGCACCGTGCGCACCTGCTCACCCCGTGCGGACTTCCACGCCCCGTGCCGCGTTGCAAGCGCGCACCCAACAGGCAGCCCCGCACCATGCACCGGACGCGACCTGCGGACGGACGGGAGGCACGGAACCAGCCCGCCCCGCGCCTCCCGTCCGCACCGTGCGCACCTGCTCACCCCGTGCAGACTTCCGCGCCCCGTGCCGCGCTGCAAGCGCGCACCCACCAGGCAACCCCGCACCAGCCCACGAACGCCGCACCGTGCCGCCGCGACGCGACGCCGCGCCGCGGCGCCACGCGTCAGAGCGCGACCGCAGCCGACTGCCGGGCGATCTCGAGCTCCTCGTTCGTCGGGATCACGAGCACCGCGACCCGTGAGCCGTCGGTGGAGATGCGGCGGGCGTCCCGCGATGCCAGCTCGTTCCGGTCCGGATCGATCTCGATGCCCAGGTGCTCGAGCCCCGCGAGCACACGCCGCCGCAGCAGCGCGTTGTTCTCGCCGACCCCCGCGGTGAACACGACCGCGTCGAGCCCACCGAGCTGCGCCGTGTAGGCGCCCACGTAGCGACGGATGCGGTGGCGGTACACGGCGAGCGCCGCCTCCGCCTGCTCGTCGCCCTTGGTGGCGGCGTCCTGCACGTCGCGCATGTCACCGTTGCCGGTTAGGCCGAGCAGGCCGGACCGCTTGTTGAGCATGGTGTCGAGCTCGTCGAAGGTCATCCCGGCCTCGCGGTGCAGGTGGATGAGCACCGCGGGGTCGAGGTCACCGGAGCGGGTGCCCATGACGAGCCCCTCGAGCGGGGTGAGCCCCATCGAGGTCTCGATGGACTTGCCGCCGTCGATCGCCGCGACCGAGGCGCCGTTGCCCAGGTGCAGCACGATCGTCTTGAGCTCGGCGAGTGGCCGGTCGAGGAACTCCGCGGCCTGCTCGGAGACGTACTTGTGGCTGGTGCCGTGCATGCCGTAGCGGCGGATCCCGTACTCGGCGGCCAGGTCGGCGGGGATCGCGTACGTGTACGCGTGCGGCGGCATCGTCTGGTGGAACGCGGTGTCGAACACGGCGACGTGGGGGACGTCCGAGAAGACCTGCTTCGCGGCGCGGATCCCCTCGAGGTTCGCGGGGTTGTGCAGCGGCGCGAGGCTGTTGAGGTCCTCGATCTGCTGCTCGACCTGGTCCGTGACGACCGTCGCACGGTCGAAGGTGGTGCCGCCGTGCACGACGCGGTGGCCGACGACGGCGGGCGGGTGCTCGTCGAACGACGGCCCGACCTTCGCGAACGCGTCGATCATCGCCTGGAACCCGGCCGCGTGGTCGGGCACCGACGCGGCGTCGTTGGACGACGACTCCCCCGTCAGCGCGTTGGTGTGCTTCCAGGCCCCGGCGGACTCGCCGATGCGCTCGACGAGCCCGGAGGCGAGAGTGCGCTCGTCCTCGAGCTCGATGAGCTGGTACTTGAACGAACTCGAGCCGGAGTTGACGACGAGGGCTGCGGTCACGGGGTGGTCACTTTCTGTCGGGCCTGGAGGCACGGTGCGGGTCGGGCGGTCAGGCCGCGTCGGTCGCGGTGCCGGCCTGGATCGCGGTGATCGCGACGGTGTTCACGATGTCGCCCACCAGGGCGCCGCGCGACAGGTCGTTGATCGGCTTGCGCAGGCCCTGCAGGACCGGGCCGATCGCCACGGCGCCGGCCGAGCGCTGCACGGCCTTGTACGTGTTGTTGCCGGTGTTGAGGTCCGGGAAGATGAACACCGTCGCGCGGCCGGCGACCGGGGAGTCCGGCATCTTCGTCGACGCGACCGTTGGGTCGGCTGCGGCGTCGTACTGGATCGGGCCCTCGACGAGCAGGTCGGGTCGGCGTTCCCGGACGAACGCGGTGCCGGCGCGCACCTTGTCGACGTCGGCGCCGGAGCCGCTGTCGCCGGTGGAGTAGCTGAGCATCGCGACGCGGGGGTCGATGCCGAACTGGGTCGCGGTCTCGGCGGACGAGATCGCGATGTCGGCGAGCTGCTCGCTCGTCGGGTCCGGGATCACCGCGCAGTCGCCGTAGACGAGCACGCGGTCGGCGAGCGCCATCAGGAACACGCTCGACACGATCGAGGTGTCCGGACGGGTCTTGATGATCTCGAACGACGGCCGGATGGTGTGGGCTGTGGTGTGCTTCGCGCCGGAGACCATGCCGTCGGCGAGCCCGAGCTGCACCATCATCGTGCCGAAGTACGAGACGTCGGTGACGGTGTCGCGGGCGAGCTCGATCGACATCCCCTTGTGGGCGCGGAGCCGGGTGTACTCCTCGGCGAAGCGTTCCCGCAGCTCGGGGTCGAACGGCGAGACGAGCTGCGCGGCCTCGAGGTCGAGGCCGAGCTCGGTCGCCCGCGTGCGGATCGCGGCGGGGTCGCCGAGGATCGTGAGCTCGCAGACCTGGCGCTGCAGCAGGGTGGAGGCGGCACGGAGGATGCGGTCGTCCTCGCCCTCGGGCAGGACGATGCGTTTGCCGTAGCTGCGGGCCCGGTCGAGCAGGCCGTGCTCGAACATGAGCGGGGTGACGACCCCGGACGGGGCGAGCTGCAGGCGGTCGCGCAGGGCCTCGGCGTCGACGTGCTGCTCGAACAGGGCGAGCGCGAGGTCCGCCTTCCGGGGCGAGTCGGCGGCCAGGCGGCCACGGGTCTGGGTGATCCGGAGGGCGGTGTCGTACGTGCCGAGGTCGTTCTGCGCGATCGGCAGCGAGCTCGACAGGCCCTCGAGCAGCCGCGACACCTGCGGGGCGATCTCGAACCCGCCGTTCAGGATGACGCCGGCCAGGCTCGGGAACGTCTCGGACTGGTTGGCGAGCAGCGTGGCGATGAGGACGTCGCTCCGGTCACCGGGGACGACGACGATGCCGCCCTCGATCAACCGGGGCAGCACGTTCTCCATGCTCATGCCCGCGACGACGGTGCCGAGGGCCTCGCGGTCGAGCAGGGCGTCGTCACCGCGGACCAGCGTGGCGCCGGTGGCCTGCAGCAGGGCGCGGACGGTCGGGGCGACGAGCACGCGGTCCTCGGGGATCGCCCACACCGGCACGTCCGGGTGGTCGTCGTGCACGGCCTGCTCGACGCTCGTCACGATGGCGGCGAGGGCGTCCGGGTCGGCACGGTTCACCACGACGCCGAACAGCTGCGCGTGTGCCGCCCGCAGCTCGCTGGTCGTGACGTCCGCCACCTGCGCCATGCCCTCGGGGGTGCGGGCCGCACGTTCGGCGGCGTCGCGGCCACCCAGCACGAGGAGCACCGGAGCGCCGAGGTTCGCGGCGACCTTCGCGTTGAAGGACAGCTCGGTGGGGCTGCCCACGTCGGTGTAGTCGGACCCGAGCACCACGACGGCGTCGCACTGCCGCTCGACCTGGGCGAACCGGGTGACGATGGTGCCGAGCGCCGCCTCGGGGTCGGCGTGCACGTCGTCGTAGGTGACCCCGACCGCGTCGTCGTACGAGATGCCGACGGCCGTGTGCTGCAGCAGCAGCTCGAGCACGTAGTCGGGTTCGACGACCGATCTGGCGACGGGCCGGAACACGCCGACGCGGCCGACGGACCGGGCGAGGGTCTCGAGGACACCGAGGGCGACGGTGCTCTTGCCCGTGTGCCCTTCTGCTGACGTGATGTAGATGCGGGTCGACACGAGGCCCAGGGTAGTCGCCGGACATGTCACGACATCTGGGAGCACCGGCGCCGACGACACGCGGTCGTGAGCACCGCGCAGAACCTGTACCATTGGGTGTCGCCGTCGCGAGATGGTGTCAGGAGAATTCGCCTAGTGGCCTATGGCGCACGCTTGGAAAGCGTGTTGGGTGCAAGCCCTCGGGGGTTCGAATCCCCCATTCTCCGCAGCGAGCAAGGCCGAACAACCACGAAGGACCCGCACCGATCGGTGCGGGTCCTTCGTCGTTCCACGACCGTGCGGTCCCCCACCCTGCGGACGAGCGCGTGCCCTGTTCCCCCTCGGTTGGCCGGGAAACGCTGACCAGGGGTGGAACGGGCTGTCCCCGGTACCCGTCGGTCGCCTATGCTGGCCGAGCGAACGGCTCCGGGACGAGCCGACCGCGGTGCATCGAGCGGCAGGGGCGTCGCTCGGAGGGCGTGCTGATCAGCGTGCCCGGAACACCCGAGGGGACGAGGAGACGCGCCATGGGGGACACCACCGTGCCCGCAGTACCCGTGCGGCCCGCCGTCTTCGACACGGTCCTCCGTCCGCGCCGGTCCCTCGTCCGCTCCACCGCGCTGAGCATCGCCTTCTCGGCCGTACCGCTCGCCGTCGCCCTGGTCTGGGTCTCGTTCCCGTTCCGCACGTGGGCCGTGTTCGCCGGGATCGTCGTCGCGATGGCCGCGGCCGTCGGCATCGTGTTCGTCCGACTGCACACCGCGTTCATCGGGATCGACGACGACGGCCTGACGATCCGCGGGGTCCTCACGGCGCACCGGCGGATCCCCCGCGAGCGCGTGCACAGCCTGGTGCTCGCCACGACCTTCGGCTCGTCGGTGGACCGGACCGTCCGGGAACTCGTCGCCTTCGACCGGACCGGCACCCACCTCTTCCGGCTCCGCGCCGACGTGTGGGGGGACGACGGGCTCGACCGGGTCGTCGACGCGCTCGGCGTGCAGGTCGTCGAAGAGTCGCGGCCGGTCTCCGCCCGCACCTTCGCGAAGCGCTACCCGACGAGCCGCGCCTGGTACGAGCAGCGGTCGGCGTTCCTGCTCGTCGGCGGCCTCGTCGTGCTGGTCGTCGGCGGGCTGCTCGCCGTCGAGTTCGCCGGCCTCAACGCCCGCTGACCCACCGGCGGACCCGTCAGCGCCGACGCCGCAGCGTCGAGAAGATGCCGCGCACCACTTCCTTCGCGATGGTCCCGCCCAACCCGGAGCCGAGCAGGTCCGACAGCGGGTCCCCCGCGGTTCGCCGCGTCCCGGACCGCTGCGTCCCGCCCGACCGACCGGAGCCGCCGGACCGACCGGACCGACCGGACCGTCGCGCCTCCGACGCTCGCTCGGCCCGCTCGAACTCCCGCTGCTGCCGCTCGTACTCCTGCTGGGCGTCCGCCGACGCGTCCGCCGCGGCAGCAGCGGCCTCGTCGGCTGCAGCGGCGGCGTCGGCCGCAGCGGCCGCCGACTCCATCCGGCGCGCGAGCACCTCGCGCGCCGAGTCCGGGTCGACGCGGGTGCCGTAGGTCGACAGGAGCGGTGAGGCCTGCACCCGTGCGGCCATCTCGTCGGCCGGCATCGGGTCCATCGACCCCTGGGGTGCGCGCAGCCGGGTCCACGCGACGGGGGTCGGCGCGCCCCGCTCGTTCATCACCGTGACGATCGCCTCGCCGGTCGCGAGCGACGTGAGCACCTCGCCCAGGTCGTAGTCGCTCGTCGGGTAGGTCGACACCGTCGCCCGGAGCGCCTTCGCGTCGTCCGGGGTGTGGGCGCGGAGCTGGTGCTGGATGCGCGACCCGAGCTGCGCCAGCACGTCGTTCGGCACGTCCTTCGGGGTCTGCGTCACGAAGAAGACCCCGACACCCTTCGACCGGATGAGCCGCACGGTCCGCACGATCTGCTCGGTGAAGTCCTTCGACGCCCCGGTGAACAGCAGGTGCGCCTCGTCCAGGAAGAACACCAGCTTCGGCTCGTCCTGGTCGCCGACCTCCGGCAGCTCGTTGAACAGGTCCGCCAGCAACCACATCAGGAACGTCGAGAAGACCTCCGGCCGGTCCTGCACACCGGGCACCTCGAGCAGGCTGACGATCCCCCGCCCGTCCGCCGCCGTCCGCAGGAACACCTGCGTGTCGATCTCGGGCTCGCCGAAGAACTGGTCGGCACCCTGGTCGGCGAAGGTGACGAGCTCCCGCAGGATCACCCCGGCGGTCTGCTTCGACAGGCCCCCGAGCTCGGCGAGCTCCCCCTTGCCCTGCTCGCTCACCAGGAACGTCAGCACGCTCCGCAGGTCGTCGAGGTCCACCAGCGCCAGGCCCTGCTGCGTGGCGTAGTGGAACACCAGACCGAGCGAGGACTCCTGCGTGTCGTTCAGGCCGAGCACCTTCGACAGCAGCAGCGGCCCGAACCCGGAGACGGTGGCGCGGATCGGCACGCCGGTGCCCTGCCCGCCCAGCGAGAACAGCTCGGCCTGGCTCGCGACACCCTGCCACTGCTGGCCGATGCCCGCGGTGCGGTCGAGCAGCTTGTCGTTCGCCTGCCCCGCGACGGCCAGACCCGACAGGTCTCCCTTGATGTCGGCGGCGAACACCGGCACCCCGTTCGCCGCGATCTGCTCGGCGAGCACCTGCAGCGTGCGGGTCTTGCCGGTGCCGGTCGCCCCGGCCACCAGTCCGTGCCGGTTCAGCATCGAGAGCGGGATCCGGACCTGCACGTCGGGCACCGCTGCGCCGTTGACGAGGGCACCGAGTTCGATCGCACCGCCGTCGACGGCGTAGCCGTCACGGATGGCCGCGACCGCGTCCGGTCCGAGCGGACCGGCTTCTGCACGGACGGGAGGCACGGTGCCGGTCGCCGCCGTCGCCACCGGATCCGGGGCGGTCGCGTCGACCGCCCCGGCAGGGGTGGTGGGAGCCGGTGCGGCCGCAGGGGCGGGCTCCGCGTCGGGCGCGAGCCGCGCCTCCAGGCCGGTAGGTGGCGGGGACCCGACGACCGCGGGTTCCGCGTCCGCGGTGAGGACCGCCTGCTCCTCCGCCGCCAGTGCGGCGGCGAGCTCCTCGGCTCGCCGCGCCGCTTCGTCGGCGAGCCGACGTGCCTCGTCGGCGGCCTGTCTCGCTGCCTCGGCAGCCGCCCGTGCCCGCTCCGTCGCGTCGCTCATGGGCACAGCCTAGGGACCGGAGCGCGCGGCGGTCCGGGTCGTCAGTGCGTGAGCGCGGGGACCGTCCGGGGGCGGACCACGAACCAGAGCATCAGGATCGCGACGGCGGCGGTCGACGCCATCACCATCGCCATCGGGGTGGCCGTCGTGATGCCGAGCCAACCGACCACCGGCGAGATGAGCCCGGCGACGCCGAAGTTCAGGGCGCCGAGCACCGAGGCGGCTGTTCCCGCCTCTTTCCCGTGGGCGGCGAGACCGATGACCTGCACGAGCGGGAACGAGAACCCGCACGCGGCGATGAAGAACCACAGCGGGACGAGCACGCCGACCAGACCGGCCCCGAGCTGGTCGAGGACGATGATCGCGAGCGACGCCAGCAGCAGGGTCGCGGTCGAGCACGCCAGGATCCACTGCGGACCGACCCGCTGGGCGAGCCGCGACGAGATCTGCACGCCGAGGACGACCCCGACGGAGTTGACGGCGAAGAGCAGCCCGTACTGCTGCGCGTCGAGCCCGTAGACCTGCTGGAACAGGAACGGCGACGCGCTGAGGTACGAGAACAGTCCGCTGAACACCATGGCGCCGATGAGCGCGACGCCGACGAAGATCCGGTCGGAGAACAGCGCCTTGTAGCGCTGGCCGATGGTGGAGTGCCCGGCCTCGTGCCGGCGGGCCGGGGGCAGGGTCTCGACGATGAGCAGGATCGAGGCGATGACCACCGCCAGGCCGTAGCAGGCGAGGAAGACGAAGATGCCGCGCCAGCTGGTGAACTGCAGCATCTGCGAACCGATGAGCGGCGCGAGGATCGGTGCGAGGCCGTTCACCATCGCCAGGCGGGACAACATGCGCACCAGCGGCTTGCCGCCGAACAGGTCACGCACCGTCGCCATCGCGACGACACCGCCGGCTGCGGCGCCCATGCCCTGCAGCACGCGGAACACCGCGAGCAGCTCGATGTCCGGCGCGGTCGCGGCGCCGATCGACGCGGCGATGTGCACCGTCGTCGCGATGATCAGCGGCAGTCGGCGGCCCACCTTGTCGCTCCACGGGCCGACCAGGAGCTGCCCGATGGCGAAGCCGAGCGTCGTCGCGGTGAGCGTCAGCTGGACCGCGCCGTCGGTGACGCTGAACTGGTCCTTGATCGCCGGGAACGCCGGCAGGTACAGGTCGATCGTGAACGGACCGAGCGCCGTGAGGGCGCCCAGGACGAAGACGTAGACGAGCCGCTGCCCGCGGGAGAGCGAGTCTCCCGGGTGCAGGACGACCCGGAGCGAACCGGTGGTGGCGGGCGCGGTCACGAGACAGGAGTCCTTCGACGATGAGGGGGCGGGGGGGGTGATCGCGGGT
>NZ_QKTE01000023.1:0-58222 GCF_003234735.1 Curtobacterium sp. MCLR17_040
CCGCCCGGCCCCCCCCGCCTACGGCAGCGTCGGCGCCGCCGCCACCAACGCCCGCGTCACCGGGTGCTGCGGCGCATCGAGGAGCGACACCGGCCCGTGCTCGACGATGCGTCCGTCGGACATCACCGCGACCGTGTCGCACAGCCGCTGCACGACGCCGATGTCGTGCGACACCAGCACGAGCGTCAGCCCGAGGTCGTCGGCGAGCGACCGGAACAGCTCGATCACCCGGGCACGGACGACCACGTCGAGGGCACTCATCGGCTCGTCGCCGAACAGGATCCGCGGCGAGTGCACCACGGCCCGGGCGATCGCGATCCGCTGCCGCTGCCCGCCGGAGAACTCGTGCGGGTACCGGTCGACCGTGTCGGCGGGCAGGTCGACGCGCTTCAGCACGGCACGGGCCAGGTCGTCGTGCGACCCCGGGACCTGCAGGGCCCGCAGCGGCTCGGCGACGATCGCGCCGACGCGCATCCGCGGGTCGAGGGACGCGTACGGGTCCTGGAACACCACCCCGGTCTCGCGACGGAACCAGCGCAACGCACGCGCGGACCGGGACGCGACCACCGGACGGCCGGAGGCGGCGACGGCGCCGGCGGAAGGGGCCTCCAGGCCGGCGAGCAGCCGGACCAGCGTGGACTTGCCGGATCCCGATTCGCCGACGATGCCGAGCCGTGCGCCGGGGGCGACCGTCAGGTCGACACCGTCGACGGCGGTGCGGACCGGCCCGGGCTCGAACGGGCCGCGGCGGGGGAGTCGGTAGGTGCGGTGGAGACCGGTGGCCTCGAGGACGGGGAGGGTCACGGGGCGGTCCTCCTGGCGGTGGCGCGAGCGGCGTCGACGAGCGCAGCGGTGGCGGGGTGCTGCGGTGCGGCGAGCAGGTCCGCGACGCGGCCCTGCTCGACCACTCGGCCGGCGTCCAGCACCACTGCGGTGTCGGCGATGCGCGCGAGCACGGCGAGGTCGTGGGTGACGAACACCATGCCCGCCGGCAGGTGCTCGAACAGGTCGAGGATGCGGGCCTCGGTGGTGACGTCGAGCGCCGTGGTCGGCTCGTCGGCCACCAGGTACGACGGCTCGCCCGCCATCGCCATCGCGATGCAGATCCGCTGCCGCTGCCCGCCGGAGAGCTGGTGCGGGTACTGCCGCAGCAGCGACTCCGGGTCGGGCAGGCCCACGGACGCCGCCAGGTCGACGGCTGCCGCGCGGGCCGCACGCCGGTCGAGCCCGCGGTGCAGCCGGAGCGGCTCCGCGATCTGCGCGCCCACGCGGCGCAGCGGGTCGAGCGCGGTGCCCGGCTCCTGGAACACCATCGCGATGCCCGACCCACGGTGGCGCGCGCGCTCGCGGTCGGGCAGGCCGACGAGTTCGGTGCCGTCCAGGCGGACGCTGCCGGTCACGACGGCACCGGTGGGCTCCAGGCCCATCAGGGCGAGCGAGGTCATCGACTTGCCGGATCCGCTCGCGCCGATCACGCCGACGCGATGGCCGGGAGGCACGGTGAAGGTGACGTCGTCGAGGATCGTCCGCCCCGTGATGCGGACCGACAACCCGCGCACCTCGAGCCCGGAGGCTGCGGTGGCGTGGGCGGGGCCGGCTGCGTGGTCGGTCATGCGGTCACCCCCGGCGTGGTCGTCGCCGGGTCGGCGCTCCGGTCGCTCGTCGTCAGCCGCGGGTCCGAGGCGTCACGCACGGCGTCGCCGAGCAACGACAGTGCCGCGACGACGAGGGCGATGGCGGCTCCCGGCCAGGTCGCACTCCAGGGGTGGACCCCGATGTAGGTCTGCAGGTCGGACAGCAGGCTGCCCCAGGACGCGGTGTCCGATCCGGCGCCGTAGCCCAGGTAGGACAGCCCGGCCTCGGCGAGCACGGCCGTGGCCATCGCGAGCGACAGCTGCACGGTGAACAGCGGCGCCGCGTTCGGCACCAGGTGACGGAAGAGCACCCCGGCACCGCCGACGCCGGACGCCCGGGCCGCGGTCACGTAGTCGCTCCGGGCGATCCGCCGGATCTCGCCGCGGGCCACGCGGGCGATCGTCACGCCGAAGGAGAGCCCGACGCTGACGATCACCACGCCGAGCGATCCGCCGAACACCGCGGTCAGGAGCATCGCGGTGAGCAGGGTCGGGAACGCCACCAGGATGTCGAGCAGGACCGCGGTGCCCTCGCGCACCCAGCGGGCGGTGAGCGAACCGATCGCGGTGAGGACGATGCCGACGACGCTCGCGATCACCCCGGAGCCGACGGCGACGAGCACGGTGGTGCGGGTGCCGGCGAGCAGGTAGCTCGCGATGTCGCGGCCGGCGGCGTCGGTGCCGAACCAGTGCGCGGCGCTCGGGCCCTCCCACTGGTGGAACGGATCGGCGCGGAACGGGTTCTGCGGCGTCCAGACGAGCGACACGGCGGCGAGCACGAGCAGCAGGCCGAGCACGACGACGGCGAAGACCCCGGTCGGTCGGGACACCAGACGGCGGATCATCCCTGCACCTCGCGCTGTCGGGGGTCGAGGGTGCGGTGCACGACGTCGACGGCGAACCCGACGAGCAGCACGAGTCCGGTGAGCACGAGCAGTTCCGACTGCACCTTCGTGATGTCGCGGCGGCCGACGTCGGTCACGAGCATCCGACCGACCCCGGGCAGGGAGAACAGCTGCTCGACGACGACGGCACCGACGAGCAGCCCGGCGATCTGGACGCCGAGCACGGCGAGCACCGTGAGGGCGACGCTCGGCAGACCGTGGCGGAGCAGCGCCTGCGTGCGGGTGAGCCCGACGGCGGCGGCGGTGCGCAGGTGGTCGGCATCGAGGACGGAGAGCGTGGCGGACCGGGTGAACCGGAGGATCACGGCGCCCTCGACGGCACCGATCGTCAGCGCGGGCAGCACGAGCGACGCGAACGCTCGCCCGGGTTCCGACCAGCCGTCGAGCGGGAAGCCCTGCGTCGGCAGCCAGTGCAGCGTCACCGCGAACAGGGCGACCAGGAGCATGCCGGCCCACACGACGGGCACGGCGGCGACCGCCTGCGCCGCGAACCCGATCACCGCACCGCCCGGGCGGCGACGGAGCACCGCGGCGACAACGCCGAGCGGGACGCCGATCACCAGCGCGGTCGCCAGGGACATCGCGGCGAGCGGCAGGGTGATCGCGAGCTTCTGCGCGATCTCCGGTGCGACGGCACCGTTCGTCACCAGCGAGCGGCCGAGGTCACCGCGGAACACCCCACCGATCCAGTCGAGGTACTGCACCACGACGGGCCGGTCGAGTCCGAGCTGCTGCCGGAGCTGCTCCACCTGCGCGGGGGTCGACTGCGTGCCGGCGACGACCTGGGCGACGTCACCGGGCAGCACGCGGAGCGTGGCGAAGATGATGACGCTCGCCACGAGCAGGCCGACGACGAGCAGGAGCACCCGCCCGATGAGGAACCGGGTCACGACACCGATGCTACGGGGACGGACACCCCGCCGCGGTCGCTCCGGGTCACTTGACCGCGAGCTTCGCCAGGTCGAGGCGCGAGTTGCCGCCGTCGACCGGGAAGCCCGTCACGCCGGAGCGCACCGCGGTGATCTCGGTCGCCGTGTAGAGCCACTCGCCGGCCGCGTCCTCGCTGACGATGCGTGCCGCCTTCCGGAGCGCCTCGGTCTTCGTGGCCTCGTCGGTCGCCGCGATCGACTGGGCGTAGAGGGCCTGCACCTTCGGGTTGTCGTAGCCGAAGTAGTAGTCCGGGTTCGCCCAGTTGCCGAAGTCACGGGCCTCGACGTGGTCGACCATCGACAGGTCGAAGTCCCGCTCGCCGGACTTCGGTGCCTGGAACACCGAGGACAGCCAGGTGGCGAAGTCGACGCGCTTGACCGTCAGGGTGATCCCGACGTCGGCGAGCTGCGACTTCAGCACGTCGCCGATCGTGGTCGGGTAGATGTTCGCGTAGGTGAGCGTCAGCTTCAGGTCCTGCTGGCCGGCGGCGGCAAGGAGCTTCTTCGCGTTCGCGGGGTCGTACGCGTCGATGTCGGTCAGGTCCTCGTAGCCGGGGTCGAGCTCCGGGATCGGGCCGCCCTGCTCCACGCCCGTGCCGCCGATCGCTTTGATGAGCGCCTTCGCGTCGATCGCCTGCCGGATGGCACGGCGCACGCGCTCGTCGGTGAACGGTTCCTTGCGGTCGTTGAACGCCAGCGTGTACTTGTCGGTCGTCTTGCCGCTGTGCAGCGCGATGTCGGCGTTGCCCTGCAGCTGGCTCTGCAGCGTGCCGTCAACGGGGTTCAGGACGTCGAGGTCACCGTTCGCCATCGCGTTGACGGCGGTCGACGGGTCCGTGATGTACCGGAAGACGATCTTCGCGACCTTCGCCTTCGTGCCCCAGTAGTCCTCGTTGCGGTCGAAGGTGAGCGAGTCGCCCTGCTTCCAGCTCGCGACCTCGAACGGACCGGTGCCGTTCGCGCTGTCGGACAGGTCGTTGTCCGCGGCCTTCTCGAGCACCAGGCCCGAGCGGCCGGTCAGGTTCCAGAGCAGGTCGGAGTCCGGCTTCGCCAGTTGCAGCACGACGGAGTCGTCCGACGGCGAGGTGATCGACGTGACGCCCGCGAGCTTGGCCGAGTCGACGTACGAGTCGTTCGACTTGACCTGCTCGAGCGACCACACGACGTCGGCCGCGGTGACCGGCTTGCCGTCCTGGAACGTCGTGCCGTCCCGCAGCGTGAACGTGTAGGTCAGGCCGTCCTTCGACACCTCGTGCGATGAGGCCAGCACGTCACGGATCTCGCCGTCGGCGGTCCGGCCGACGAGCCCCTGGTACACGTTGTCGATGAGCACCTGGTCGAGCGCCGCCCCGGACTGGGTGCGGATGTCGAGACTCGTCGGCTCGAGCACCAGCCCGACGCGCACCGTGGCGTCCTTGCCGCCGGTGGTGTCGGACGAGCCGGAGCAGCCGGTCAGCGCCAGGGCGGAGACGACGGCGACGGCGGTGGCGGCGAGGGCAGCGCGCCCGATGCGCGAGGTGCGCGCGGTGCGACGGGGCAGGAGCGGACTCATGGGGTGGTGGGTTCCTTCCGGGCACGAGGGCTGGGATCGGGCCTCGCGCTCGCACGAGGGTACCGGCGGCTGGTGCCGTCCGGCGACGGTTCTTCGATCGGGTGCAACAATCCGTGCCGCTCCGCCCATGCCCGGATCGCCGAAGCCAGTTCGAGGGGTGCCTGGTTCTGCACCGCGTGCCGCGAGGTCACCGTCACGATCTCGGCGTCCGGCAGGCGTTCGGCGAACCCGGCGTGCAGCTTCGGGGAGACGTACCCGCGGTCACCCCGGACGAGCAGGATCGGCACGCGCAGGGCCTCGAGGTCCGGCCACGCATCGGCGAAGCGCCCCACCGACGACGTCCGCCCGGCGGGCAGGTGCGGGAAGTGGTGACGGCGCACGAGTCGCCCGTCCGCACCGAGGGCCGTCGTGTGCCGGGCCTCGCGCAGCAGCACCTGCCGGTCGTCGCCGACCCGCGCCTCGATCGCCCGGTCGACGACCTGCTCGAGCGACTCGAACGGCTCCTCGGCCTCGAGCGCGCGGGCGATCCGGTCGACCGCACGCTGCGCGAAGTCCGGCGACATGTCGACGAGCACGAGCCCGGTGACCCGCTCCGGCGCGGTGGCCGCGAGCCGAGCGGACAGGATGGCACCGAGCGAGTGCCCGACGACGATCCCCGGCGGCACCGCGAGCGCGTCGAGCGCGGCGAGCACGCTCGGCGCCGTCGCGGCCGCCGCGTAGTCGGCGTCCTCCCGCCACGACGACCGGCCGTGGCCGGGCAGGTCGAGGGCGACCGCCGGCTCGCCCACGGCGAGTGCCGTGGTGTCGAAGCTGTGGGCGTCGATGCCGAGCCCGTGCAGGTAGGTGATCCGGGCCTCCTGGCCGTCGTCGCCCCACCGGATCGCGGAGGTCTCCTGCCCGTCCGCGGTGCGGACCACCTGCCTGGAGGCACGGAGCGGCGTGGTCACGCCGCTCGCGCTGGCGAGGGCGGGCAGGTCGGCGAATTCGTCGTCGGGGGCTTCGGACACGGGGACGATCCTCGCACCGTTCCGGGGGCCTGGAGACGTGAGGTAAGGCATGCCATACTCGATTCCGTGGCAACCCGGTATCGCGTCTTCTCCGTCCGTGTGGCCGCCGTCACGTCGCTCACCCCGAACTTCGTCCGGGTCACGCTGACGGGCGACGCGCTCGCCGACTTCTCCTCGGTCGGTCTCGACCAGCGGATCAAGATCGTGCTGCCCCTGCCCGGCGTCGGCTTCTCCGAACTGCCGGAGGACGAGGATTGGTACGCCGCCTGGCGCGCGCTGCCGGACGACGCCCGCAACCCGCTCCGCACGTACACGGTCCGCTCGTTCCGGCCGGACGCCCGCGAGCTCGACATCGACTTCGTCGCGCACGGCGACACCGGTCCGGCGTCGCGCTGGGTGTCGGCCTGCCGCGTCGGTGACGAGCTGCGCATCGTCGGGCCGCGGGTCCCCGAGTCGCCGGAGGACCTGCCGACCGGGGCCGCCGAGTTCGCTCCCGGGCACGCGAACCGGATCCTGCTCGCCGGGGACGAGACCGCCGCACCCGCCATCTGCGCCATCCTCGAAGCCCTCGACGTCTCGACCGTCGGCCACGTCTTCATCGAGGTGCCCACCGACGCCGACCGGCTGCCGGTCACCGCGCCCGCCGGGGTCGAGGTCCGCTGGATCGCCCGCAACGGCGCCACCCACGGGGTCCGGATGACCGACCAGGTGCACGCCTGGGCCTCCACCGTCGCGCCGTCCGCCGCCGCGTGCGAGCCGGCCGCCGAGCTCACCGACGTCGACGTCGACGAGCAGGTGCTGTGGGACGTCCCCGCCCCGGTCGACGAGCGCCCCGTCTACGCGTGGATCGCGGGCGAGGCCGGCTGCGTCAAGGAACTCCGCCGCCACCTGGTGCGCGGCGTCGGCATCGACCGCAAGCAGGTCGCGTTCATGGGCTACTGGCGGCACGGCAAGGCCGAGCACTGATGCCGACCTCGGGCACCGCGCTCGGTCCGGTCCCGACCACCGCGCTGGGGGCCCGTGGGCTGACCCTGGCCTACGACGACCGGGTCGTGGTGGACACGCTCGACGTCGACATCCCCGACGGCGAACTCACGGTCATCGTCGGGCCGAACGCCTGCGGCAAGTCGACGCTGCTGAAGTCCTTCGCCCGCACCCTGAAGCCACGAGCCGGCACGGTCTTCCTCGACGGGGCGCCGATCGACTCGTACCGCCCGAAGGCCGTCGCCCGGCGCGTCGGGATGCTCCCGCAGACCCCGATCGCCCCCGACGGCATCACCGTGCGTGACCTGGTGTCCCGGGGCCGGTTCCCGCACCAGGACCTGCTGCACCCGTCGTCCGGGTCGGACCGGCAGGCGGTGCAGGCCGCACTCGAGCAGACGTCGACGGTGGAACTGGCCGACCGGAGCGTCGACGAGCTCTCCGGCGGGCAGCGGCAGCGGGTGTGGATCGCGATGGTGCTCGCGCAGCAGACCGACATCATGCTGCTCGACGAGCCGACGACGTTCCTCGACATCGCGCACCAGTACGACGTGCTCGAACTGGCCTCCACGCTGCACGCCGCCGGTCGCACGGTCGTCGCGGTGCTGCACGACCTGAACCAGGCCGCGCGCTACGCCACCCACGTCATCGCGATGCGCGACGGGGCGATCGTCTCGGCGGGGGAGCCGTCGTCGGTGCTCACCGCGGACCTCGTTGAGGACGTCTTCGGCCTGCCGTGCGTCGTCGTCCCCGACCCCGAGACCGGCACTCCGCTCGTGGTGCCGCGGCGGCGCGCGGCCTGACCCACGGGCCGGCTGGGGCCGGGCCGGGCCGAGGTCGCACGATCTGCCGCCTGCCCGGCGTCCGGACGACGGTTCGCGCGACCACGACGATGCGCACGCGGCGTGTCCCGCGACTTCGGTCACGTGCCGCCGCCGAGCGGTCACGACTCGTCGTCGGTGGGGCGCCGAGTGGTCACGAACCGTCGGCTGGCGGCGCCGCAGGCGACGGTCTGCGACCGCTCGCCGCGGGGTAGGCGGGGTGTTGCGACCGGCGGGCGCCGCGCCGAGGTCGTACGAACCGCCGCCGGACCGGCGTCGGGGCGACCGTTCGCGCGACCACGACGTCGCGCACGCGGCGTGTCGTGCGACCGCAGCACGCCCGCGCCGCCCGCGCCGCCCGCGCCGCACCCGCCCCGCACGCGCACCCGTCAGCGGTAGCCGCCGTCCTCCAGGCCGGCCTCGACCTCGAACCGGTTCCGCAGGGGATCCCGCCCGGCCACGGCGTAGAGCAGCGGCATGAGCATCCCGTACCGGCGCCACTGCTCGACGTGCACCCGCTCGTGCCGGAGCACCCGCGGGCCGTCGTTGTCGCGGGTCAGGTACACCGAACCGACGCAGGTGCCGCCGCGCCGGAAGACCCAGCGCGGCAGCCCCGTGCAGACCACGAGGCCGTCCTCCACCCGGATCCGCCCGGTCGACAGGGGGACGCCCACGGCGAGCCCGACGGCGGTCGCGAAGACCCACCCCGCGCGGGACACGGGGGAGTCGAGCAGCGGGTTGCGCACGCTCAGGCCGGGCGGCCGTACGTCTCGAGCAGGCGGAGCCAGATCTCGTTCATCGTCGGGTAGGCCGGCACCGCGTGCCACAGGCGGTCGATCGGGACCTCGCCCACGACGGCGACGGTGGCACCGTGCAGCATCTCGGCGACGTCCTGGCCGACGAACGTGACGCCCACGACGACCCTGCGGTCCTCGTCGACGACCATCTTCGCGCGGCCCGTGTAACCGTCGGCCTGCAGCGAGGACCCGGCGATCGCACCGAGGTCGTACTCGACCGCGCGGACGTTCAGCCCCTGCTCACGGGCCTTCGCCTCGGTCAGTCCGACGCTCGCGACCTCGGGGTCGGTGAAGGTGACCTGCGGCGAGGCGGCGTGGTCGGCGGTGGCGACGTGGGCACCCCACGGCTCGGTGTGCAGCGGCGTGCCCTGGTACCGGGCCGCGATCGCCTCGCCGGCGGCACGCGCCTGGTACTTGCCCTGGTGCGTGAGCAGGACGCGGTGGTTGACGTCACCCACGGCGTACAGCCAGTCGGTGCCGTGCACGAGCATGGTGTCGTCGACGTCGAGCCAGTCGCCCGCGGTCAGGCCGACGGTCTCGAGCCCGAGGTCACGCGTGTGTGCGGCGCGGCCGGTGGCGGCGAGCACCTCGCTCGTGATGACCGTGGTGCCGTCGTCGAGCTCCGCGGTGACGAGACCGTGCTCGTCGCGGTCGACCCGGACCGGGTTGACGCCGGTGCGGACGTCGACACCGAGTTCGCGCAGGGAGTCGGCGACGAGTTCCCCGGCGAAGGGCTCCATGCCGCCGAGCAGACCGTGCCGGGCGACGAGGGTGACCTTCGCGCCGAGGGAGGCCCACGCGGTCGCGAGCTCCGAGCCGGAGACGCCGCCGCCGATGACGAGCAGGCTCTCGGGGACCTGCTGGGCGCTGGTGCCCTCGCGAGTGCCCCACGGCTTCGCCTCGGCGAGACCGGGCACCGGGGGCAGCGTGTGCAGGGAGCCGGTGACGACCGCGACGGCGGCGCGCGCGGTGTGCGTCTCGCCGTCCACGTCGATGGTCTTCGGGCCGGTGATGCGGGCGTGCCCGCGGATCAGGTCGATGCCGGCGGACTCGAGCCACGAGACCTGGCTGTCGTCCTTCCAGTCGGAGGTGAACGAGTTGCGGCGGGCGAGCACGTGGGCGGCGTCGAGCGTGCCGGTCACGGCCTGCTTCGCACCGTCGAGCCGCTTGGCGGCGGCGAGGGCGTGTCCGCTGCGCAGGAGGGCCTTCGAGGGCATGCACGCCCAGTAGGAGCACTCGCCGCCGACGAGCTCGGCCTCCACGATCGCGACCGACAGGTCGCGCTTCCTGGCGTAGTCCGCCACGTTCTCGCCGACAGCGCCGGCTCCGATCACGATGAGGTCGTAGTCCGTCATACTGCCGAGCGTACGCGGACCGGCAGGGGGTCCGCCGGTCGCGTCGTGCCCGTGGTCAGCCCACCCGGGAGGCGCTGGTCACCGCTCCGACGACTCGCAGGATCACGCCGAGGTCGTCCACCGCCCGGTCCGGGTCGACGGGGGCGAATCCGGTGAGCGCGGCGCCGACGAGGCGCCGGCCGCGGGTCGCGGCCTGGATGCGCTCGACGAGCGCTGCGCCGTCGAGGCCGAACGGGACGGGTTCGAGGAGTCCGTCGACCTCGGACGGGTCGAGGACGTCGAGGTCGACGTGCACGAAGACCGATGCGGCACCGGTCCGCTCGACCGCTGCGGTGAGGGCGTCCGGGGTGGCGGCGTCGACGTCGAGGTGCACGATCCCGGCCTTGTCGAGGGCGGCCCGTTCGGCGTCCTCGACCCCGCGGACCCCGGCGACGACGACCGACGAAGCGGGGACGACCGGCAGGCCGGGGAACAGGTCGTCAGGGCGGTCGACCAGCAGGCGCAGGGCGGCGGTCTCGGCGGCGACGGGCTGTGCCCGGTTGAGCGCGCGGTACCCGCTGGACCCGGAGATGCGGACGAACGCGGTGTCCGGTGCGAGGGCGGCGGTCGCGCCGAGGACACTGGCGCCGTCACCGCCGACGACGAGCACCGGTTCGGTGGCGACGGCTGTTTCCTCGGCGACGCGTTCGGCGACGGCGAGCACCGAGGTGTAGCGGGCGACGGCGGTCTCGAGGCGGTCACCCGCTCCGGCCGGGACGTCGATCACGGTGGTGGACGCCCGGGGGAGGTCGGCCGCGATCGCCGACGCACCGTCCCCGAGGCGCATCGCGCGCGACGACGCCGAACCCTGCCACTGACCGACCACGAGGAAGTGCATCGTCTCAGTCTGTCAGCTGGGGTCCGGCGTCGTCAGGGCGTTCGTCAGATGCTCGAGGATCCGCCGGACTTCAGCGCGGCGAGCCGTGCCTCGACCTCGGCGTCCTTGCCGACGTCCTCGAGGCTCTCGAACTGTGCGTCGAGGCTCGACGACTGCAGCTCCTGCTGGCCGAGCACCTTCGCCTCTTCGCGGCGGACCTTCTCCTCGAAGCGGCCGAGGTCGCTCGTCGGGTCGAGCACGTCGATGTTGCCGAGGGCGTCGTTGACGCGGGACTGCGCCTCGGCGGTCTTCGAGCGGGCGACGAGGTTGTCCCGCTTCGCGCGGAGCTGCTCGAGCTTCTGCTCCATGCCGGCGAGACCGGTCTTGAGCTTCTCGACGGCCTCGTTCTGCGACGCCAGGTTCGGCTCCGCGTCCTTGACCTCCTGCTCGGCGGCGATCTGCTTGCCGATGGCGATCTTGGCGAGGTTGTCGAACTTGTCCGCCTCGGCCGACTTGCCCTCGGAGCGGTACTTGTCGGCTGCGGTGGAGGCGTTGGCAGCCTTCTGGCCCCACTCGACCGCGGCCTTCTTGTCCTCTTCGTGGTCCTGCTCGAGCAGGCGCACGTTGCCGATGGTCTGCGCGATCGCGGTCTTCGCGTCGGCGATGTTGTTCGTGTAGTCGCGGACGAGCTGGTCCAGCATCTTCTGCGGGTCCTCGGCGTCGTCGATGATCTGGTTGATGTTCGCGCGCACGAGGGTGGAGATGCGTCCGAAGATGGTCTGCTTGGCCATTGCTGTTCCCTTTCGTGGAAGTCCTGTGGACGGTGTTGTCGGGTCGTGTCTGGTTCTGGGTGACGGGGGAGTGCGTCGGGTCAGAAGCGGCCGCCGCCGGAGAAGCCGCCGCCGTAGCTGCCGCCGCGTCCGCCGAGCAGGCCGCCGAGGACGAGTCCGGTGACGAGGCCGCCGAGCTGGGCGCCGCCGCCGCCACCGCCCTGGCCGCCGCCCCAGCCGCCGAGGTCGTCGTTGGCGGCGTCCATCGCGGCGGCCGCGTACTGCTCGGCCGCGCGGGCGGCGTTGAGTGCCTGGCCGGGGTTGTTCGGGGCGAGTTCGACGGCGTCGTCGTAGGCGCGCTGGGCCTCGGACAGCCGGGTCCGGGCGGTCGGGCCGATGCCGCCGCGGTGCAGGGAGACGTAATCGCGGGCCTGGCTGATCCGGTTCCGGGCGTCGCGCAGGGCGGCGTCGAGCGCCTGGGTGGCCCGCTGGCGCCGTTCTTCGGCACCCCGTGCCGTGGCGATGGCCTGGTCGATCTCGGTGTTCGCCCGTGTCAGCGCGTCGACGGCCGCCACAGGGTCCTTCGGGTCGAGCCCCTGGCGGAGCACGGCCTCGGCGCGGGTGACCGCTGCGGCGAGGTCCGGCCCGCCCGAGCGCAGGCTGCGGGCGGCGGCGACGTCGCCCTGGATGTCGATGCGCATCGCCTCGGCGCGGGCGGTGGCCTCGTCGAAGGACTGCTCGGCGGCGAGTGCTCCGTCGGTGAGCTGCTGCACCTGGGCGAGCGCGTGCTGGGCGTCGCGCACGGCCACGACCGCCTCGCCCTTGTCGCCGGCGGCGATGGAGGCGGTGGCGGCGTTCGAGCGTTCGGTGGCGAAGGCGAGCACCTGGTGGGCCTGGTCGACGTTGTTCGCCACGGTGGCGAGGGTGCGGCCGGTGTAGCGCGCGCGGACGCGGTCGAGCGCAGCGGCGGCGGCCCCGACCGATGCCGGCGCGGCGGCCACGGCCTGGGCGAGCGATGCCGCGGCGTCCTCGATGCCGTCCTCGAGCGAGCGGAGCTGGTCGAACGCCTCGGTCTGCTCCTCGATCGCGGCGTGCGCACGTTCGCAGATCACGATGATCTGGTTCGCCCACTCGGCGCGCTGCTGCGGGGTGTCGGGGATCTCGTCGTCGAGCTGCTGCCGGATCGTGAAGGCCTTGCGGACCTCGCGCTGGGCGGCCTGCACGGCGTCGGCGAAGGGCTTGGCGGCGTCGGGGCCGAACTGCGCGCTCGCGAACCCGACCTCTTGCTCGGCGGTGCGGAGTTCGTCGTCGATGGTGACCAGGGCGCCGCCGGCGGTGCGTTCGAGGTCGGCGAGCGAGGCTTCCTGCGCCTCGGTGGCTGCGGCGGTGCGGCGCTTGTTGCGGGTCCGGATGACCAGGACGACGACGATGAGTCCGACGACCACGACGAGCAGCAGGATCCAGAGCCAAGTGAGGTCGACCGGGGCCTGCGACTGGGTCAGCCCGTCGGCGAAGGCCACGGCGGCGCCGGACCAGTCATCCTGCTTGAGCCGGGGCAGCAGCGAATCGTCGACGGCGTTCTGCACGTCGGACTCCGAGATGGCGGTCTCGTTCGTCTGGTGGACGTCGTAGTTGCGCTCCGTGACCGCGACCGAGAGCAGGATGCCGTCGCTGTCGATCTGGTTCTGATCGAGTACGGCGCGGCCCCACTCGGTGTGGTCGGTGGGGTCGGTGAAGGACGGCACGAACACGACGTACAGCTGCGTCTGCGTCTCGGCGTACAGGTCCTGCACGGCCTGCTCGACCTTCGACTGCTGGGATGCGGTCAGCGCGTCGGCCTCGTCGAGGACGTACGCGCCGCCCAGATCGACGGGCGCCGTGGCGTGGGCGGTCGCTGCCGGAGCCAGGACGATCAGCATCGCGACGAGGGCGGCCGTCACACGGCTCCACAGCCGCGTTGTCCCCCTGTGCCCGCTCGATCCGTCCGTGCCCGATCCGTGCTGGACCGCTCGCATCCGTCCTCCGTCCGTCGCCGGCCGGTACCCCGTGGCACCGCACCGGACCGCGCCACGAGTGCGCTGTCGCCCGGAGTCTATCCAGGCCACGCAGGGGCACCGCCAGACTCTGGGGGAACGCTCCGGACCGTGCTTCCTGTGGACGTCTTGTCCCCCGTACCGGGGTATGCTGGCGCCACTGTTCGAGGATGAACGGAAGGGGAAGAACGATGGAACGCACCACGAGCACCGAGGTCGTCCCGCTCGAGGACGGCTACCACCGGGTGTCGACTCCGGCGACGGGTGTGATCGGTTTCGTGCGCGAGCACGATGGCCGTTACGAGGTCCTGCGCGGACGAGTTCGCCAGGCGACCCGCTCCGAGGGGCAGTACAGCACCATGAACGTCGCGCTCATCGCGCTGACGCACGCCTGATCCGCTCTGGGCGCGACCACACGACCGACGGGCGCTGCCCCGGTCGGTGGGTCGCGCCTCCAGACCGTCACGGTGACGCTCCGGACGCCGGCTGCTGACCGCGCGGACGATCGGGAGGCCCTGGTCGCCGCCGTCGCGTCGGCGACCGGCGCCGAGCCGGTCGCGGTGCGCGCGGGGCGCGTCTGCCCGCACTGCGCGGGGACCGACCACGGTCGTCCGTGGGCGACCGTCGCGGGAGTCACGGTCGGCGTGAGCCTGTCGCGCGCACCGGGCGTCGTCGCCCTCGCGGTCGGGCCGTCGGCACTCGGTGTCGACGTCGAACGGGTGTCGCGGGTCGCTGCCGCGCCGCTCGATGCGTTCACCTCGGACGAACTCCGTCGAGCCGACGGGGATCCGGCGCTCCTCGCCACGGCGTGGGCGGCGAAGGAGGCCGTGCTGAAACGCGACGGACGCGGGCTGCGCGTCGACCCGCTCGCGGTGGAGGTCGACGTGGCCGCCGGTACCGCCCGGTTGGAGGGTGCCGAACAACCGCTCACCGTGCTGTACCCCGCGCCAGATGTGGTGCTCGTGGTGGCGGCGGGTGGCCTGCACGTCGAGGTCGTAGGGGCGGTCAGCGGGGGAGCGTGAGCACCTCGGCGCCGTCCTGGGTGATCGCGATGGTGTGCTCGGTGTGGGCGGTCCGCGCTCCCGTGGCACTCCGGAGGGTCCACCCGTCGGGGTCGGTGACCAGGACGTCGGTGTCCGCCATCACCCACGGTTCGAGCGCGAGCAGGAGCCCGGGCCGGAGCGTGTAGCCGCGACCGGGGCGCCCGGTGTTCGACACGTGCGGGTCCTGGTGCATGGTCGAGCCGATGCCGTGCCCGCCGAACTCGACGTTCACCGGGTAGCCCGCGGCTTCGAGCACGGTGCCGATCGCGTGGGACAGGTCACCGATGCGGGCGCCCGGTCCGGCGGCGGCGATGCCCGCGGCCAGCGCGCGTTCGGTGGCGTCGATGAGTGCGAGGTCCTCGGGGCGTGCGGTACCGACGACGAAGCTGATCGCGGCGTCGGCGGCGATGCCGTCCAGGGACACCGCGAGGTCGAGGGTCAGCAGGTCGCCGTCCTGCAGCACCTGGTCGTGCGGCAGCCCGTGCAGGACGGCGTCGTTCACGGCCGTGCAGATGTGGTGGCCGAACGGGCCGCGGCCGAACGAGGGTGCGTAGTCGACGTAGCAGGAGTCGGCACCGGCGGCCTCGATCATCTGCTTCGCCCACCGGTCGATCTCGAGCAGGTTCGTGCCCACGCGGGTGCGTTCGCGCAGGGTCTGCAGGATCGTGCCGACGAGGGCTCCGGTAGCGCGGCCCTTGTCGACCTCGGCGGGGGTCAGGATCTCGATCACGCCAATGATCATACCGGTATTACTATGTGGTCATGGTCCGTCTCCCACTCCGTCCCGACGAGGTCGCACGCGGTCGTCGCCTCGGTGCGCTGCTGCGTCGTGCCCGTGGTCCGCGGTCGATCGTGGACACCGCCCTGGCCGCGGGGATCTCGCCGGAGACGCTCCGGAAGATCGAGACCGGTCGGATCGCGACGCCGGCGTTCTCGACGATCGCGTCGGTCGCGGGCGTGGTCGGGCTGTCGCTCGACGCGGTGTGGTCCGAGGTCAGCTGCGACCCGGCGGACGGCGAGCTGGCTGGCTAGCCGACGCGGCGGCGGAGCCTGCTGGCCGGCGCGGCGGCGGAGCCTGCTGATCGACGCGGCGTCGGAGCCTGCTAGCCAGCGGGCAGCGTCGGCACCGACGCCTCGTCGATCCAGGGCCCGGTCACCGCACCGACGTCCGCGACCGAGCGGCCGGCGGC
Organism: Curtobacterium sp. MCLR17_040; assembly: GCF_003234735.1. NCBI lineage: Bacteria > Bacillati > Actinomycetota > Actinomycetes > Micrococcales > Microbacteriaceae > Curtobacterium > Curtobacterium sp. MCLR17_040. The sequence goes on from NZ_QKTE01000023.1 coordinate 15,874, forward strand.
GTCCGCGAACGCACGGAGCACGTCGGGCACGATGACGGATCCGTGCCGGTGCCGCTCGGTGATGCTCCGCAGCCCGGTGAAGAAGGCGTCGTCGCCGATCGTGCGGCGGACGGCGTGCAGGGCAAGGGCGCCGCGCTTGTAGACGCGGTCGTCGAACATGTCCTTCGCGCCCGGGTCACCGACGACCAGGTCCTCCGGCTGTTCGAGCAGTCCCTGCCGGTACCGCTCTGCCAGCTGGTCGGCGGTGTCGTCGCCGCGGTCCTCGGACCAGAGCCACTCGGCGTAGCAGGCGAACCCCTCGTGCAGCCAGATGTCCTGCCACCGGGTGACCGTGACGGAGTTGCCGAACCACTGGTGGGCGAGCTCGTGGGCGATGAGGCGGTCGGTGCCGTGCTCGCCGTCGACGTGGTTCCGGCCGAACACCGCCAGGCCGTGGGCCTCGAGCGGGATCTCCAGGTCGTCGTCGGTGACCACGACGCCGTACGCCGCGAACGGGTACGGACCGAATCGGTCACCGAACAGCGCGAGCATCTCCGGCACCTGGCCGAAGTCGGTCTTCGCGGCGGCGGCGAGGTCGGCGGGGTGGTGCAGCGTGACGGGGACCCCGCTCGTGCGCAGCTTCGTGGTGCGGTAGCGGCCGATCTGCACGGTCGCCAGGTAGGTCGCCATCGGCTCGGTGGTGGCGTAGGTCCAGCGGGTGCCGACGCGGTCGCGCTCCTTGGCGAGCAGCTCCCCGTTCGCCAGGACGTCGTACGCCGCCTCGGCCGCGATCTCGATCCGGTAGGTCGCCTTGTCGTCGGGGCGGTCGTTGCACGGGAACCACGACGGCGCTCCCGTGGGCTGGGCGGCGACGATGACGCCGTCGGACAGTTCCTCCCAGCCCAGCTGCCCCCACGCACTCCGGACGGGGTGCGGGGTGCCGCGGTACCGCAGGTGCACGCTGAACACGGTGTCGGCGGCGATGGGGTCGGCCGGGGTGACCATCACCTTGTGCGTCGCGGTCGAGACCTTCTTCGCCCGGCGTCCGTCGACGTCGACCCGGTCGACCGTGAGCCCGTGCAGGTCGATCACGACCTTCTCGAGCGGCTCGAGGGCGCGCGCGGTGATCGTGGCGGTGCCGTCCAGGCGGTTCGTGGCGACGCGGTAGTCGAGACGGAGCTCGTAGTGCTCGGCACTCCACCGTCGGTCGCCGCTGTGCGGGGTGTACGGGTCTGCGGCGGGATCGGAGGGCACGGGGACAGTCAACCTCATGGCGCCGGTGGGGCGGTCACCGAAGGGGCTGCCGATGTCCACGGAGCGATCGGGTTGCCGGACCAGCGGGAGCCGGTCGGCACCTGCTCACCGCGCATCACGAGCGAGGACGGCCCGACGGTCGCCCCGGCACCGATGCCGGCCGCCGGCAGGACCACGCTGTGCGGCCCGAGCGTCGCACCCGCGTCGATCCGGACGGTGTCGAGCTGCATCACGCGGTCGTGGAACAGGTGCGTCTGCACGACCGTGCCCCGCGCCACCGACGCCCCGGAGCCGATGGTGACCAGGTCGGCCTCGGGTAGCCAGTACGTCTCGAGCCAGGTGCCGCGGCCGATCGTCGCACCGAGGCTCCGTAGCCAGACGGCCAGCGCGGGGGTGCCGGTGGCCTGCTCGGCGAACCAGGGGCGCGCGACGGTCTCGACGAAGGTGTCCTGCACCTCGTTGCGCCACACGAACGACGACCACAGCGGGTGCTCCCGGGCGGTGATCCGGCCGACGAACGCCCACTTCGCGATCGTCGAAACGACGGCGGCGACGGCACCGGCGGCGATGAGCACCGGTCCGGCGAGCAGCACCGTCCACCCGATCCCGACGGCCGACCAGAGCGCCAGCAGTGCTCCGGCCACGCCGAGCGCGATGGCGGCGGAGACCATCGGGGCCACCAGGCGCAGCAGCTCCCAGCAGCCGCGGGCGACCTTGAGCCGCCTGGACGGGCGGAACGTGCGCGCCTCGTCGAACTCCGTCGCAGCGCGCCGCAGCCGCACCGGGGGCGACCCGAGCCACGACGACCCGCGCTTGGCCTTCTTCGGCACCGCGGACAGCACCGCCACCAGGGCCTCGCGCGGCACCGAGCGCCCGGCACCCGTCATGCCGCTGTTGCCGAGGAACGCGCGACGGCCGACCTTCGAGCGACCGATCCGCACCCGACCGCCGCCGAGCTCGTACGTCGCCACCATCGTGTCGTCGGCCAGGAACGCCCCCGACGCGATCTGCGTCAACGCCGGGATGAGCAGCACCGTCGAGATCTCGGTGTCCCGACCGACGCGGGCACCGAGCAGCCGCAGCCACACCGGCGTCACGAGCGAGGCGTACAGCGGGAACAGCAGGGTGCGCGCCGCGTCGAGCACCCGCTCGGTCGACCACACCTGCCAGCCGATCCGGGAGCGCACCGGGTGCCGCCCCTCGTGCAGGCCGATGCCGAGCAGCCGCACCGCGACCACCACCAGCAGCGCGTACACCGCACCGGCGACGACCGTCGCCAGGGGGACCGTCACCAGCGCACGGAGCACCGCGTCGCCCAGGGTCGACGCCCGCCCGACCAGGGCGAGGGCGACCAGCAGGCCGACCGCGACACCGACCACCGGCAACCCGGCCACGGCCAGGGACCCGACCCCGTACGCGAGCAGCCAGCGTCGTCGGGTCGCGGGGCGGGCCTCCCGGTCGTCACGAGCCGACCCGGTGCGCTCCGCCGGCGCCCCTGCCCAGCGTTCGCCCGCGGGCACCGGGCCGCCGACGGCGGAACCCGCCGTGATCTCGGCACCCGCACCGACGTGCGCCCCGGGCAGCAGCGTCGTCCGGCTGCGCACCACGGCGTCCTCGTCGACGCGGACGTGCCCCAGGTGGAACACGTCGCCGTCGAGCCAGTGCCCGGCCAGGTCGACCTCGGGCTCGATCGAGGCACGCTTGCCGATCGTGAGCATCCCGGTCACCGGCGGCAGCGTGTGCAGGTCGACGTCCCTGCCGATCCGCGCGCCGAGGGCCCGGGCGTAGTAGCTGATCCACGGGGCACCCGCCGTCGAGGGGCCGTCGACCGCCTCGGCGATGCGCTCGGCCAGCCACACCCGCAGGTGCACCGAACCGCCACGGGGGTACGACCCCGGCCGGACCCCGGCGAGCAGCAGCCGCGCGAGCACCACCGTCAGCGCCATCTTGCCGATCGGCGTCACGAACACCAGGAGCGCCAGCACCAGCACCGGCCAGGGCAGCACCGGCAGGAACGGCAGCGTCGTCGCGTGCAGCACCGCGGCCACCAGGGCCGTCCACGTCAGCACCCGCAACCCCCGGAGCACCTGCACCGGCAGCCCGAGCAGCGTCATCAGCAACCCCGTCGTCGGGGGCACCGGCGTGACGTCACGCGACGACGCCTCGACCGGGCCGGACTCGTCCAGCGCCGCCGCCAACGCCCCGATCCGCGGGTGGTCGTACACGTCGGCCACCGTCGTCGTCGGGAACCGCTCCCGGATGGCGGACACCAGCTGCGCCGCCGTCAGCGACCCACCGCCGTGCGCGAAGAAGTCGTCGTCGACGCTCGCCACCGGCACCCCGAGGATCGCCGACCACCGCTCGGCGATCCACGCCACCGTGTCCGGCAGCATCGCCGCGTCCGAGGCACCCGGCAACGGCCACGGCAGCGCCGCACGGTCGACCTTGCCCGACGTCCGCGTCGGCAGCGACTCCACCACGGCCACCAACGGCACCAGCGCCGCCGGCAGCTCCTGCCGCAACCGGGCGTTCGCCGCAGCCACGTCCACCGTCGCCCCGGCCACCGGAGCCACGTACCCGACCAGCACCTGGTTGCCCGCCGGGGTCCGCTGCACCACCGCGGCACCACCCGCCACGTCGTCCAGGGCCTGCAGCGCCGCGTCGATCTCCCCGAGCTCGATCCGCCGGCCACCGAGCTTCACCTGGTCGTCCGCACGCCCCTGGAACACCAGCCCCTCGGGCTCGTACCGAACCAGGTCCCCGCTCCGGTACGCCCGCTCCCACCCGAGCTCCGGGAACGGCGCGTACTTCTCCGCGTCCTTCGCCGGGTCCAGGTACCGCCCCAGCCCGACGCCACCGATCACGAGCTCACCGACGCCGCCCGGTTCCACCCGCTGTCCGGCACCGTCCACCACGGCCAGGTCCCACCCGTCCAGCGGCAGCCCGATCCGGATGGGCTGGCTCCCGTCGAGCAGGGACCCGCACGCCACCACCGTCGCCTCGGTCGGCCCGTAGGTGTTCCACACCTCACGGTCACGACTCGCGATGCGCGCCGCCAGCTCCGGGGGGCACGCCTCACCACCGAAGATCACCAGCCGCACCTGCTCGAGCGCATCGTCGGGCCACAACGCCGCCAGCGTCGGCACCGTCGACACCACCGTGATCGTGTGCGCGATGAGCCACGGCCCCAGGTCCACCCCCGTCCGCACCAACGACCGGGGTGCCGGCACCAGCGCGGCGCCGTGCCCCCACGCCAACCACATCTCCTCGCACGACGCGTCGAACGCCACGCTCAGCCCCGCCAGCACCCGGTCACCCGGACCGATCGGCGCCGCCTGCAGGAACATCCGCGCCTCGGCGTCCACGAACGCCGCAGCGCTGCGGTGGGTGACCGCCACACCCTTCGGGACCCCGGTCGACCCGGACGTGAAGATGATCCACGCGTCGTCGGTCTCATGGGGGAGTTCGGCGCTCGCCGTAGGGTCCGTCACCGGCAGCTCCGTGCCGTCGCGGTCGCGCAGGACACCGCCCGCGCCGATCACCCCGACGACACCGGCCTCGCCGAACACCAGGGTGGCGCGCTCCTCGGGGTCGTCCGCGTCGACCGGCACGTACGCGGCTCCGGCGGCGAGCACGGCGAGGATCGACAGGTACAGGTCACGCCCGCCGGAGGGGATCCGCACCCCGACCCGGTCGCCCCGTCGGACACCGCGGCGGGCCAGGTCGTCGGCCTGCGCGCGCACGAGGTCGAGCAGGGCGGCGTAGTCGACGCTGCCGGCGGGGTCCTCGAGCGCGGTCGCGTCCGGGTGGGTCGCCGCGGTCGCCGCCAGGACGTCGAACAGGGTCCGTGGGGCGGGTGCGTCGCCGCCGCGGGCGAGTTCGAGCTGCGCGTTCCCGGTGCCGATGGTCATCGAGGCCTCTTCCCGGTCGTGTGCGGGACGACCGGCCCGTGATCCTAGAGGGTCGAGGTGTCCTGCTCGGGAACGGACGGTGCCGCACCGGTCGGGCCGAGCGCCGCACCGGTCGGGCCGAGTGCCGCACGGGCCGCGTCGAGCGCCGTCGCGATCCCGATCGAGTCGTCCAGCGAGTGCACCGGGGACTCCGTGCGACCGTCCGCCACGTACTGCGCCAGCGCCGCCGCCTGCCACACGAGTCCCTGACGACCCCGCAGCCCCGTCGGCTCCGCCCAGTGGTCCTCCCCACCCGGGTGGTGCACCGCGAACGACGCCGGGAACACGAAGTGGTCGGTGTACCGGACCGTGGCCCGGCTCCCGGCGATCACCGCCAGCCCCGGCGTCCACGCCGTCATCGACGTGGCCACCACCGCCTGCGCGCCACGCTCCGCCGTCGACACCGTGACGGACTGGAGGTCCACCCCGCGATCCGAGACTGCCCCCGTCGTGCTGCTGGTCACCGGGGCGCCGGTGGCGAACCGTGCGAACCAGTGCCCGTAGACGCCGGCGTCGAGGAGGGCACCCCCGCCTGCGGCGGGGTCGAACATCCGGTCCGCCGGGTCCGGGTCGTGCGGCCACCCGACGTCGACCGTCGCGAGGCGGACGTCGCCGAGGACCCCGTCCGCGAGCAGACGGGCGATGACCGTGGTGCCCGGCAGGTACCGGGTCCACATCGCCTCCATCGCGAGGACGCCCGCGGCCCGTGCGGCGTCGGCGAGGGTGCGGGTGTCCGCTGCCGAGGTCGTCATCGGCTTCTCGACGAGCACGTGCTTGCCGGCGGCGATCGCGAGCAGCGCGTGCCCGAGGTGCTGCGGGTGCGGCGAGGCGACGTAGACCACGTCGACGGACGGGTCCGCCACGAGGGCCTCGTACGACCCGTGCACACCGGGCACGCCGTGGCGGGCGGCGAAGGCCGCGGCACGCTCGGGGGAGCGGGACCCCACGGCGACCACGCGCTGGTCGGAGTTCGCGTGCAGCGTCGCGGTGAAGTCGTTCGCGATCTCCCCGGGGCCGATCACACCCCACCGGAGCACGGGGCCGCCCCGCAGTGCGTGGACTCCGGGCACCGGGAACGTCATCGTCATGCCGGAACGCTACCGGGCTGACCCGGACCCGGTTGTGCCGCTCCTCGCCCCGGAACCGAACCGCATCGAGTCATCCGACCCAATCGCCCCGTGACACGGTCGATGAGAATCGGATTCCACGAACCGCCGCCGGTCGCGGCGTCGGCAACCCGAGGAAGGTCGTCACCGATGCCCGCCCAGCCACCTCCCCACATCGACCGCGACGTGCGGTACTCGGACCAGCACGACGCCCTGGTCCTCGACGTCCACCGTCCGGCCCCCGGATCGCCCCCGAGCACCGGCGCCGTCGTGCTCGTGCACGGTGGCGGCTGGTTCCGCGGGGACAAGTCCAAGGAGGACGGCCTGTCCGCCCGACTCGTCGACGCCGGGTACACGGTCTTCGTCCCGAACTACCGGCTGGCACCGACGGACGTGTTCCCCGCGAGCAGGGACGACGTGCTCACCGCCTACGAGTGGGCGCTGCAGTCCGACGTCCCCTTCGACCGGAGCAAGGTCGCCTTCTTCGGCGGGTCCGCCGGCGGGAACCTCGCCGTCGAGGGCGGCATCGCGACCGGCCGTCCCTCCGTGAGCTGGTCCGGGATCTTCGGCCTCGCCGAGATCATCCGGGCGACCGACGGCACGGTCTCCGCGGCGCCGACGACCCAGGACCTCGACGCGATGCGGAGCGCCGACATCGACCAGACCGGGCGGGACGACCCGTTCCTCCGCTGGGTGATCCTGCAGGAGGTCGGCGGCGACCGGTCGGCGCTCGCCGCGGCGTCCACGATCGAGCACGTGACGGCGTCGACGGGCCCCGTCTACCTCGCCAACTCGCTGGACGAGTGGGTCCCGCGGTCGGACCCGATCGCCCTGCAGGCGGCGCTCGCCGCGGTCGGCGTCCCGAACACGCTGCAGCTGATCCCCGGTCTCCGGCACGCCGAGGGCTACACCGACCACGCGCTGCCGGGATCGCTCGCGTTCCTCGCGCAGACGCTCGGGGTCGAGCACCGCTGAGCGGCGCACGACGAAGGAGGACCCCCGTGCACGACGACTCCGCAGCACCGCTCCCGATCGGCCCGGTCGGCAACGTCTTCCTGTTCGTCGACGACCTCGAGGCCGCGGTCGCCTGGTACGCGCCAGGCTCCGCCGCGAACCGGTCGTGCGTGGTGGCGCGCTCGTCGCGTTCGACGTCGAGGGCGTCCACCTCACGCTGCACCGCACCGACGAACTCAACACGCCGGGGCCGTCCGGCGCGGTGCCGTACTGGACCGTGCCCGACGTCGATGCCGTCGTCGAGGACTGGGTCGCCAACGGTGCCGTCGCGCACCGGGGGCCGAAGACGGTGTTCACGGGAGAGCGGCTCTGCCAGCTGCTCGATCCCTTCGGGAACCTCTTCGGCGTACTTTCCAGTGCCCCCAGGAGGATTCGAACCTCCGCCCCTGCCTCCGGAGGGCAGTGCTCTATCCCCTGAGCTATGGGGGCCAAGGGGTGTCAACAACCGTAGCAGGTCCGGCGGGTGGTCCTGGACAGCGCGTGTCGCGCTGTGGACGTGCCGTCGGACGGCCGGGAGGCGCGGTGCGGGCCCGCCACGGCCCTCCCGTCCGCACGGTGGGAGGGCCGCGTTCCGGTGCGAGGTTCCGTGTTCCGTGCGGCGTTGCAGGCGCGCACCACGCACGGAAGCTCGCACCAGATGGCGGACCCGGCACCGTGCGAGCGTCGCGAGCCGGCGCGAGGTTCCGCGTCCCGTCCGGCGCTGCAAGCGCGCACCACGTGCGCAACCTCGCACCGGACGGCGGACCCGGCACGGCGCGTGGCCGCCGCCGGCCGGGAGGCGCGGTGCGGGCCCGCCACGGGCCTCCCGTCCGCACCGTGCGTCCGTCGCGATCCGGTGCGAGGTTCCGCGTTCCGTGCAGCGCTGCGAGCAGCGCACCACGTGCGCAACCTCGCACCCGATGGCGGACGCGGCACCGTGCGTGGCCGCCGTCGACCTGGAGGCGCGGTGCGGGCCCGCCCCAGGCCTCCCGTCCGCACCGTGCGTCCGTCGCGAGCCGGTGCGAGGTTCCGCGTTCCGTGCAGCGCTGCAAGCGCGCACCGCACACGCAATCTCGCACCGGACGGCGGAGCCGGCACCGTGCGTGGCTGCCATCGGCCGGGAGGCGCGGTGCGGGCCTGCCACGGGCCTCCCGTCCGCACCGTGCGAGCGTCACGAGCCGGTGCGAGGTTCCGCGTTCCGTGCGGCGCTGCAAGCGCGCACCACGTGCGCAACCTCGCACCCGACGGCGGCCCCGCACCGTGCGCGGGGGCAGCGCGCGTCAGCCCACGGGCGTCGCCGTCGCCGACGCGGACGGCTGCAGCGCGGCGCGCACCGCGTCGACGACGGGCTGCGCCCCACCCGGCTCGGTGAACAGCGTCGACTGCGCGGTGATCCAGTACGGGTCGGCGAAGGCGTCCGCGCGGCCGACGTCGCCGCTCAGGGCGAAGTAGCCCTCCACGCGGTAGGTGGGGACGGACCCGCCCCGCTCGTACAGGGCGTCCTTCAGGTTGGTGAGCGACTTCTCAGGCAGGTCGGCGACCGCGAGCGTGATCGCCGTGGCGTCCGCGTCGGTGCTGACGAACCGGCACACGCGACCCTGCTGCTTCGCGATGGTCGCGGCGGGGGAGCCCTTCGCCGGGGTGAAGGAGTCGTCGAGCTCGAAGGTCTGCCCGTACACCGACAGTGCGCTCGTCGGCAGGAGCTCCGCGCAGGTCTGCGACACCGGCTTGCCCGCCGGGGTCGCGGTGGCCGACGGGGTGCTGTCCCCGCCGCCCGAGCACCCGGCGAGCACGACGGCTGCTGCGGTGGTGAGGGTGGCGACGGTGAGCGCCCGGGCACGGCTGCGGGGGGTCATCCCGACATGATGCTGCATCGACCGGTGCGGACCTGGGCGTCCCGGTAGGATCGGTCCTCGTGACTCCTGCCGAACTCTCCGCCGCGTACCTGTCGATCCTGACCGGGATCGTCGAGCGCCGAGGCGCGTCCGAGACCGTGACGATCGAGGAGTCCCACGTGGTGCTCGAGCGTCCGAAGAACCGCGCCCACGGCGACTGGGCCTCGAACGCGGCCATGCAGCTCGCGAAGCGGCTCGGCACGAACCCGCGCGAGCTCGCGACCGAGATCGCCGGCGAGCTGACCGAGCTCGACGGCGTGGACTCCGTCGACGTCGCCGGCCCCGGCTTCATCAACATCACGCTCGAGGCTGCCGCCGCTGGCGAGATCGCGCGCACCATCGTGGACGGCGGCGAGTCCTTCGGCACCGGCGACCTGTACGACGGCGTCCGGATCAACCTGGAGTTCGTCTCCGCCAACCCCACCGGCCCGATCCACATGGGCGGCGTCCGCTGGGCCGCGGTCGGCGACAGCCTGGCCCGCGTGTTCCAGGCGCAGGGCGGCCTCGTCACCCGCGAGTACTACTTCAACGACCACGGCGCGCAGATCGACCGGTTCGCCCGCTCCCTCGTCGCCAGCGCACTCGGTGAGCCCACGCCCGAGGACGGCTACGGCGGCGCCTACATCGCCGAGATCGCCGCACGGGTCATCGCGACCCTCGAGCCGGGCATCGACGTCCGCGACCTGCCGCGCGACGAGGCGCAGGAGCTCTTCCGTCGCGAGGGCGTCGACTTCATGTTCGCGGACATCAAGTCGTCGCTGCACGACTTCGGCGTCGACTTCGACGTCTACTTCCACGAGAACGCCCTGCACGAGTCGAAGGCCGTCGAGCGTGCGATCGCCCGGCTGCGGTCGGCCGGCGTGATGTACGAGGCCGAGGGTGCCGAGTGGCTCCGCACGACCGACTTCGGCGACGACCGCGACCGCGTCGTCATCAAGTCGGACGGCGAGCCCGCGTACATCGCCGGCGACCTGGCGTACTACCTCGACAAGCGCGAGCGCGGGTTCGAGCGGAACCTGATCATGCTCGGTGCCGACCACCACGGCTACGTCGGCCGGATGATGGCGATGTGCGCCGCGTTCGGGGACGAGCCGGGCAAGAACCTCGAGATCCTGATCGGGCAGATGGTCAACCTGCTCAAGGACGGCGAACCGATGCGCATGTCGAAGCGCAACGGCACCATCGTCACGATGGAGGACCTCGTCGACGCCGTCGGTGTCGACGCCGGCCGGTACGCCCTGGTCCGCTTCGCCAGCGACACCGCGATCGACATCGACCTCGACCTGCTCACGAAGCGCACGAACGACAACCCCGTCTTCTACGTGCAGTACGCCCACGCCCGCACGCAGTCGGTGGCCCGGAACGCCGCGGCGGCCGGGGTCGACCGGTCGGTGTTCGACGCCTCGCTGCTGACCCACGAGTCGGAGAGCGCGCTCCTCGGAGCCCTCGCCGAGTACCCGCGGGTGGTCCGGCACGCCGCCGAGCTGCGCGAGCCGCACCGCATCGCGCGGTACATCGAGCAGCTGGCCGGCCTGTACCACCGCTGGTACGACTCCTGCCGTGTCACGCCCCTCGGCGACGAGCCGGTGACCGACCTGCACCGCACGCGCCTGTGGCTGAACGACGCCACCGGCCAGGTCGTCCGCAACGGCCTCGGCCTGCTCGGCGTGTCGGCTCCGTCCCGCATGTAGCGGAGCGGCGGCGCGAGCAGACGGCCGAGCCGTTGCCGAAACGCGCCCCTTGACGATCATCGCGCCCCGGTGTGCGGGGGCGCGATGACCGTGGCGGGGCGCGATCGCGATCGCGTGCGCCCAACGCCCAGCGCCCAGCGCCCGCTCGCACCCGCCGCACCCGCCCGCCGGACGCGCACCGGGCCTCCAGGCAGGCTGCCGGGACGGACTGGCAGGGTGGGACGCATGCCCGCAGCCACCGAACGCCCCACCACGCGCCGCCGCTGGCCCGTCGTCCTGCTCGTGGTCGTCGTCGTGCTCGCCGCCCTCGTCGTCGTCGCCGAGTTCGTGCTGCGCGGCGTCGTCGACCGGATCATCGCTCAGCAGGTCGAGCAGTCGCTACCGGACGGCACGACCGGCGAGGTCGACGCCCACGCCGAGGGCATCGTCATCCCGCAGCTCATCAGCGGCACGCTCGACCGCGTCGAGATCTCCTCGGAGAAGCTCACGGTGGACGGCATCCCGCTCGCCGCCGACGTCACCGCGCAGGACGTCCCGGTGGACGGCAAGGGCGACGTCCGCGACGTCGACGGCACGGTCACCCTGGCGTCGTCGAGCGTCAAGGACCTGGCGAAGTACAGCCCGCTGTTCGACCGGCTGAACCTGGTCGACGGCGGCGTCGAACTGACGGGGTCGTCGTCGGTGCTCGGCTACGACATCACCTACGCGGCCAAGGGTGCCGTCGTCGCGCAGGACGACGGCCGCGGCATCTCGATCACCCCGGAGAGCGTCCGGATCACGAACTCCGACCTCGGCCTCAAGGTCGACTCGATCCCGGGCGTCACCGGCGTCCCGGTGCAGGTCTGCACCGCGCAGTTCCTGCCCGAGGCGCTGCGGGTGCGCTCGCTCGACGTGTCGAAGTCGGACGCAACGGTCCGCATCACCGCGGACGCGCTGCCGCTCAACGAGGACGGCCTGCGGACGGTCGGCAGCTGCGGCTGAGCGGACGGGTGCGTAACGCGGCCTGGAGGAACGGCTCGCGTCGGTAGGATCGGGTCCCGTGAGCGAGAACCCCCTTGCACCGCCGCGGCTGCGGTTCCCGACGGACGCCTCCGAACTGGTGGACCGCATCTGGCCCGCGTCCGCGACGCGGACCGACGACGGCACCCTGGCGATCGGCGGCATCAGCGCGACGGACCTGGTCGCGCAGTTCGGCACGCCCCTGTACGTCGTCGACGAGCGGGACGTCCAGTCCCGTGCCGTCCGTGTGCGGAACGCGTTCGCCGAGGCGTTCGAGCGCATCGGCAGCCACGCGCACGTCTACTACGCCGGCAAGGCCTTCCTGACGACGCAGGTCGTCACGTGGATGGCCGAGGCCGACCTGCGCGTGGACGTCTGCACCGCCGGTGAGCTCGCCGTCGCCCTGGCCGGCGGCATCGACCCCGGCCGGCTCGGCTTCCACGGCAACGACAAGTCCGACGCCGAGATCACCCGCGCGGTCGAGGTCGGCATCGGCACGATCGTGCTCGACAGCCACGAAGAGGTGCAGCGCGTCGCCCGTGCCGCCGCCGACGCCGGCGTCGTGCAGCGCGTGCGCATCCGGATCAACACCGGTGTGCACGCGTCCACCCACGAGTACCTGGCGACCGCCCGCGAGGACCAGAAGTTCGGCATCCCGCTGTCCGAGGCCCTCGATGCCGCAGCAGCCGTCCGCGCCGAGCCCTCGCTCGCCTTCGTCGGGCTGCACTCGCACATCGGCTCGCAGATCTTCGACGACGCCGGCTTCCGCGAGGCCGCACGTCGACTCATGGACGTGCACGCGACGCTCGTGGCCTCCGGGCCGGTGCCCGAGCTGAACCTCGGCGGCGGCTGGGGGATCGACTACACCGAGGCCGACTCGGCCTTCGCCCCCGAGGACGTCGCCGAGGCACTGGCCACGATCATCGGCGAGGCCTGCGCCGAGCGCGGCATCCCGGTGCCGGACATCGCCGTCGAGCCGGGCCGCTACATCATCGGTCCGCCCGGGGTGACGCTCTACCGCGTCGGCACGATCAAGCCCGTCACGCTCGAGACCGAGGACGGCGGCAGCGCGACCCGCACGTACGTCTCGGTCGACGGCGGGATGAGCGACAACATCCGTCCCGCCCTGTACGGCGCCGACTACACGGCCCGGCTCGCCCGCACCTCGGACGCCCCGGCGGTGCTGAGCCGCGTCGTCGGCAAGCACTGCGAGAGCGGCGACGTCGTGGTCAACGACGAGTACCTGCCCGGCGACGTGCAGCGCGGGGACCTGCTCGCCGTCGCGGCCACCGGGGCCTACTGCTGGGCGCTGTCGAGCAACTACAACCACGTGGGCCGCCCGCCGGTCGTCGCCGTCGCGGACGGCACAGCCCGTATCCTCGTGCGGGGCGAGACGATCGACGACCTCCTCGCCCGTGACACCGGGGTCGCCGCCGTGCCCGCCGACGGCACCGGCCGCTGACCCCCGACCCGACCGGGTCCGCCCACCCCGCAGGGCGCACCCCCACCGACAGGAACCGCTACCAGATGATCGAATACCGCAACGTCCGTGTCGCGCTGCTCGGGGCCGGCTCGGTCGGTTCCCAGGTCGCGCGACTGCTCCTCGAGCACGGCGACGAGCTGGCCTCGCGCGCCGGTGCCGGGCTGGAGCTGGTCGGGATCGCCGTGCGCGACGTGGACGCCCAGCGCGACGTCGACCTGCCGGCGGAGCTCTTCACCACGGACGCTGCATCGCTCATCCTCGGCGCGGACATCGTCGTCGAGCTCATCGGCGGCATCGAGCCGGCGCGCACCCTCGTGCTCCAGGCCCTGCAGTCGGGCGCGGACGTCGTCACCGGCAACAAGGCGCTGCTCGCGACCCACGGCCCGGAGCTCTTCGCCGCGGCCGAGCAGGTCGGCGCGCAGCTCTACTACGAGGCCGCCGTGGCCGGGGCGATCCCGATCATCCGCCCGCTGCACGACTCGCTCGCCGGTGACCGCATCGTCCGGATCATGGGCATCGTCAACGGCACCACGAACTTCATCCTCGACCTGATGGACCGCAAGGGTTCCACGTTCGAGGACGCCCTGGCCACCGCGACGGAGCTCGGCTACGCCGAGGCCGACCCGACCGCCGACGTCGAGGGCTACGACGCCGCGCAGAAGGCCGCGATCCTGGCCTCGCTGGCGTTCCACACCTCGGTGCCGCTCGCCGCCGTGCACCGCGAGGGCATCACCCACGTCACGATCGACCAGGTCCGCGCCGCCCGCAAGGCCGGCTACGTCGTGAAGATCCTGGCGACCGCCGAGCGGCTCACCGACGAGGACGGCCGCGAGGGCGTCAGCGCCCGCGTCTACCCGGCCCTCGTGCCCGAGTCGCACCCGCTCGCGAGCGTGCACGGTGCGAAGAACGCGGTGTTCGTCGAAGCTGAGGCCGCCGGCGACCTGATGTTCTACGGCGCGGGTGCCGGTGGCGTCGAGACGGCTTCGGCGGTCCTCGGCGACCTGGTCTCCGCGGCCCGCCGGCACGTCATCGGCGGCCCGGGTGTCGCCGAGTCGACGCAGTCCGAGCTGCCGGTGTTCCCGATCGGCACCGTCCGCACGAGCTACCAGATCACCCTGCACGTCACGGACGCCCCCGGCGTGCTGTCGACGGTCGCCGGCGTGCTCGCGAAGCACGGCGTCAGCGTCGAGACGGTCGAGCAGACCACCACCGGCGCAGCCGAGGGGACCGCGACGCTCGTCATCGGCACCCACCTGGCGCGCGAGGCCGACCTGGCCGACACCGTCGTCGCCCTCCGCGGCGAGGACGTCGTCCTGGACGTCACCAGCGTCCTGCGCGTCGTCGGTCGCTGACGCAACCACGGGCCTTCAGGCCGACCTGCAGGCCCACCGAGCCGCACCACCACCAGATCCACCCCACCGGACAGAGAGAGAAGCCTGATGGCCCACCAGTGGCAGGGAGTCCTGCGCGAGTACGCCGACCGACTCGACGTGACCGAGGCGACGCCCATCGTCACGCTCGGTGAGGGCGGCACGCCGCTCATCCCGGCTCGTCGGCTCTCCGAGCGCACCGGCGCCGAGGTCTACGTGAAGTTCGAGGGCATGAACCCGACGGGTTCGTTCAAGGACCGCGGCATGACGATGGCGATCTCGAAGGCCGTCGAGCACGGCGCGAAGGCCGTCATCTGCGCCTCGACCGGCAACACCAGCGCCTCGGCCGCCGCGTACGCCACGCACGCCGGCATCACTGCCGCGGTGCTCGTGCCCGAGGGCAAGATCGCCATGGGCAAGCTCAGCCAGGCCGTCGCCCACGACGCCCAGCTGCTGCAGGTGCAGGGCAACTTCGACGACTGCCTCGACATCGCCCGCGACCTGGCGGCGAACTACCCGGTGCACCTCGTCAACTCCGTCAACAACGACCGCATCGAGGGGCAGAAGACCGCCGCGTTCGAGGTCGTCGACGTCCTCGGTGACGCACCGGACTTCCACTTCCTGCCCGTCGGCAACGCGGGCAACTACACCGCGTACTCGCGCGGCTACCGCGAGGACGTCGCCGCCGGCCGCAGCACCAAGCTGCCCCGCATGTTCGGGTTCCAGGCCGCGGGTTCCGCCCCGATCGTGCACGGCGAGGTCGTCCGGCACCCCGACACCATCGCGTCGGCGATCCGCATCGGCAACCCGGCCTCGTGGCAGTTCGCGCTCGAGGCGCGGGAGGAGACCGACGGCTACTTCGGTGCCATCACCGACGAGGCCATCCTCGCCGCACACCGCATCCTGTCGGCCGAGGTCGGCGTCTTCGTCGAGCCCGCATCGGCCATCGGTGTCGCCGGGCTCCTCGAGCGTGCCGACGCCGGTGTCGTGCCGAAGGGCGCGAAGGTCGTCATCACGGTCACGGGCCACGGTCTGAAGGACCCGCAGTGGGCCCTCCGCACGCCGGACGGCGGCGAGGTCACCCCGACGAGCGTGCCGGTCGACACGAAGTCGATCGCCGACGTGCTCGGTCTGGTCAGCGAGCAGTGATCTCCGACCGCTCGTCCGGACCGGGTGAGGGCATGACCGCCCGCAGTGCTGTACCGGCCGGACGGGCGGTCCGTGCACTGCCGACCGGATCGGCGGTCCGCGTCCGGGTGCCGGCCACGTCGGCGAACCTCGGCCCCGGCTTCGACTCGCTCGGCCTCGCGCTCTCGCTCTACGACGAAGTCGTGGTGCGCGTGCGCTCCGAACCCGGCGCGACCGTCACGGTCGAGGGCGTCGGTGCCGGGGAGGTCGCCACGGACGACACGAACCTCGTCGTCCGTGCGGTCCGCCGTGGCCTGGAGCACGCCGGTGTCGACCAGCCCGGTCTCGAGCTGCACGCCACGAACGCGATCCCGCACGGCCGCGGTCTCGGATCCTCTGCCGCGGCGATCGTCGCCGGGCTGATGGCGGCCCGTGGTCTGCTCGAGGGCGTCGTCGACCTGGACGCCTCGACGCTCCTGACCCTGGCCACCGAGATGGAGGGCCACCCGGACAACGTCGCGCCGGCGCTCTTCGGCGGCCTGACGATCGCGTGGATGACCGCCGAGGGCCCGGCCTACAAGCGGCTCCTGGTGCACCGCGGAGTCGCCCCGGTGGTGTTCGTGCCGACCTCGACGCTCTCGACCAAGCTCGCGCGCTCCCTGCAGCCCGAGCAGGTCCCGCACGCCGACGCCGCGTTCAACGTCTCCCGCTCGGCGCTGCTCGTCGCGGCGCTCATCCAGAGCCCCGAGCTGCTGCTCGCCGCGACCGAGGACCGTCTGCACCAGGCGTACCGCGCCAGCGCCATGCCCGAGACCGACGCCCTGATCCGGTTGCTCCGACAGCACGGCCTCGCCGCGGTGGTCTCCGGTGCCGGGCCGAGCCTGCTCGTCCTCGGCAGCGACCCGGCACAGCGCCTGACCGCCGCCGAACTGGTGCAGCGACACGCCGAATCCGACTGGCGGCCGCTCATGCTGGCCGTCGATCTCGGTGGTGCTACAGTGGCAGCGCACTCGGCGCTCGAAGCCGAACCCGCGTAACCGTACGGATCGCTCGTCCTCAGGACAGCTCCTGCGACGTCGCAGGGTCCGGTGCGCGAGTGTGCATCTCTTTCTGATCACCGAATCCCGATCCGTCGTCTGAACGGCGGTCGATGCTCACCCTGCATCCGGGACGGTGGAAACTCTCCGCGTTCTGCGGTTCGAAAGGAAACACCGACCTTGACCGACAACAACTCCGCCCAGGTGGAGATCCCCAGCGATCTGCGTGCCCTCCGTCTCCCGGAGCTCCAGCGCATCGCCTCCTCGCTCGGCATCACCGGGCTCTCCAAGCTCCGCAAGGGCGACCTGATCGCCTCCATCGAGGACAAGCGTCCCGTCGACGAGACGCCGGCAGCCCCTGCCGCCGCCGTCGTCGCCGAGACCCCCGCCGAGCCGGCCGCCACCGAGCAGCCGACCCTGCCGGAGCCCGCCGAGACCCCCGCGCAGCCCGCTGCCGAGGCACCCGTCGCCGACCCCGAGGCACCCGCCGAGTCGGCAGCCCCGAGCCGTGCCCGTCGTTCGCGCCGCGCATCGTCCGGTGGCACCGTGAACGCCGCGCCGACCTCGGCCGCCGAGCACACCAACCACGGCCAGACCGGCACCGAGGACCTCCTCGCCGGGCTCGACCAGGTCCGCGCCGAGAAGGACGCCCAGGAAGCCGCGCAGTCCGGCTCCCAGCGCCGTGGCCGTGGCCAGCGGAACGCCGAGCAGCGTGGCACCGAGCAGCGTGGCGCCGACCAGCGCGCAGCCGAGCAGGGCCAGCAGGCGTCGGCACCCGCCGAGGCCGAGCAGCCGAGCCAGGCGGCCCAGCAGGGCCAGCAGGCCCCGACGTCCGCCGTGCAGGCCGACCAGGACCAGAACGAGTCCGGCGACCAGAACGACCAGGGCGACCAGAACTCCGAGCAGGGCGAGGGCGGCTCGCGTCGCGGTCGTCGTAGCCGTGGTCGCGGTCGTGGCCGTGGCCAGAACGCCGAGAACGGCGCCGAGCAGCAGAACGGCGCCGAGCAGCAGAACGGCGGCCAGAACGCCGGCCAGCAGAAGCAGAACGGTGCCGAGCAGCAGAACGGCGGCCAGAACGTCGGCCAGCAGAAGCAGAACGGCGGCGAGCAGCAGAACGGCCAGCAGAACGGCGGCCAGAAGCAGAACGACCAGCCGAAGCAGGCCGAGGCCAAGCAGGACGACAAGGCCGACCAGAAGCAGCAGCAGAACGCCGGTCAGCAGAAGCAGCAGACCAGCGGCCAGCAGAAGCAGCAGCAGCAACAGCACGCCGACGAGGCCGAGAGCGGCCGCAGCCGTCGCCAGCGCGACCGCAAGCGCGGCCGTGGCGGCCAGAACGACGACTTCGAGCCCGAGGTCACCGAGGACGACGTCCTGATCCCGATCGCGGGCATCCTCGACGTCCTCGACAACTACGCGTTCGTCCGCACCACCGGGTACCTGCCGGGCCCGAGCGACGTCTACGTCTCCCTCGGCCAGGTGAAGAAGTACCACCTGCGCAAGGGCGACGCCGTCGTCGGTTCGATCAAGCAGCCGCGTGACGGCGAGCAGCAGAGCCGCCAGAAGTACAACGCGCTCGTCGCCGTCGAGTCGATCAACGGCCAGTCCGCCGACGAGGCCGCGGCCCGCGTCGACTTCAACGACCTCACCCCGCTGTACCCGAACGAGCGCCTGCGCCTCGAGACGGAGCCGGGCAAGCTGTCGACCCGCATCATCGACCTCGTGTCGCCGATCGGCAAGGGTCAGCGCGGTCTCATCGTGTCCCCGCCGAAGGCCGGCAAGACCGTCGTGCTGCAGGCCATCGCGAACGCTGTCGCCAAGAACAACCCCGAGGCGCACCTGATGGTCGTCCTCGTCGACGAGCGGCCCGAAGAGGTCACCGACATGCAGCGCACGGTGAAGGGCGAGGTCATCGCCTCGACCTTCGACCGTCCCGCCGAGGACCACACCACCGTCGCCGAGCTCGCCATCGAGCGTGCGAAGCGCCTGGTGGAGCTGGGCCACGACGTCGTGCTGCTGCTCGACTCGATCACCCGCCTGGGCCGTGCGTACAACCTGTCGACCCCGCCGTCGGGCCGCGTGCTCTCCGGTGGCGTCGACTCGGCGGCGCTCTACCCGCCGAAGCGCTTCTTCGGTGCCGCGCGCAACATCGAGGACGGCGGCTCGCTGACCATCCTCGCGACCGCGCTCGTCGAGACCGGCTCCAAGATGGACGAGGTCATCTTCGAGGAGTTCAAGGGCACCGGCAACATGGAGCTCCGCCTGAACCGTCACCTCGCCGACAAGCGGATCTTCCCCGCCGTCGACGTGAACGCCTCGGGCACCCGTCGCGAGGAGCAGCTGCTCTCCGCCGACGAGGTCAAGATCACCTGGCGTCTGCGCCGGGCCCTCGCCGGGCTCGACCCGCAGCAGGCCCTCGAGATCGTGCTGCGGAACCTCAAGGAGACGCAGTCGAACGTCGAGTTCCTGGTGCAGGTGCAGAAGTCGGTCCCCTCGACCGGCCCCCACCACAACGGCCACCAGGAGTAACGCGTGTTCGAGTCGGTAGCGGGGCTGCTGGCGGAACACGAGGACCTGACACAGCAGCTGTCGGACCCCGCGCTCCACGCCGATGCGGCCCGGGCGAAGAAGGTGAACCGGCGGTACGCCGAGCTCAACCAGATCAAGTCCGCGTACGAGGCCTGGCAGGCGGCGGGGGACGACCTCGCCGCCGCCCAGGAACTCGCCCGTGAAGACGCAGCGTTCGCGGACGAGGTCCCCGGGCTCGAGGAGCAGCTGTCGGAGCGCCAGGAGCGTCTCCGCCGGCTGCTCATCCCGCGCGACCCCGACGACGGCCGTGACGTCATCATGGAGATCAAGGGCGGCGAGGGCGGCGAGGAATCGGCGCTGTTCGCGGCCGACCTCCTGCGCATGTACTCGCACTACGCCGAGACCAAGGGCTGGAAGGTCGAGCTCCTCGAGCGCACCGAGTCCGACCTGGGTGGCTACAAGGACGTCCAGGTCGCGATCAAGTCGAACACGACCGATCCGTCCCAGGGCGTCTGGGCGCACCTGAAGTACGAGGGCGGTGTGCACCGCGTCCAGCGTGTGCCGCAGACCGAGTCGCAGGGGCGCATCCACACCTCGACCACCGGCGTGCTGGTGTTCCCCGAGGTGGACGAGCCCGAAGAGGTCCAGATCAACCAGAACGACCTCAAGATCGACGTCTACCGGTCCTCCGGCCCGGGCGGGCAGTCCGTCAACACGACGGACTCCGCGGTCCGCATCACCCACCTGCCCACGGGCATCACGGTGGCGATGCAGAACGAGAAGTCGCAGCTGCAGAACCGCGAGGCCGGCATGCGCGTGCTCCGCGCACGCATCCTCGCGCGCCAGCAGGAGGAGCTCGACGCGATCGCCTCGGACGCCCGCAAGTCGCAGATCCGCGGGATGGACCGTTCGGAGCGCATCCGCACGTACAACTTCCCGGAGAACCGGATCGCGGACCACCGCACGGGCTACAAGGCGTACGACCTCGACCGTGTGATGAACGGTGCCCTCGAGCCCGTCATCCAGTCCGCCATCCAGGCGGACGAAGAGGCACGTCTGGCCGCCATCGGCGACCAGGACGCGTAAGCGCACACCCAGCCTGGAGGCCCGGATCACCGCCGACACGCCCCTCACGTACGCCGCGGATCGCCTGCTCGAGCAGGCGACCGCGGCGCTCGTCGCCGTCGGCGTGCCGACGCCCCGGGTCGACGCAGAGCTGCTGCTCGCGTGGGCGACCGACACCTCGCGCGGAGCCGTCCAGGCCCGTGCGCTGATCGGCGGCGGCATCGCCCCGGAGCACGTCGAGCGCTTCCGGCACGCCGTCGCCCGCCGTGCCACCCGTGAGCCGCTGCAGCACATCACCGGGCAGGCGTACTTCCGTGCGCTCACCCTGGCCGTCGGGCCGGGCGTGTTCGTGCCCCGTCCGGAGACCGAGGGCGTCGTGCAGTTCGGCATCGACGCGCTGCGGGCGACCGCGGTCCCCGAGCCGATCGCCGTGGACCTGGGCTCCGGCAGCGGTGCGATCGCGATCGCGATGGACACCGAGGTGCCGAACGCCGTGGTCTACGCCGTCGAGCGGTCCGCCGAGGCCCTGCCCTGGACCCGGCGGAACGTCGACGCCCACGGTGGGACGGTCCGGCTCGTCGAGGGCGACCTCGCCGACGCGCTGCCGGAACTCGACGGCACCGTGTCCGTCGTCGTGTCGAACCCGCCGTACGTGCCGGACGACGCGATCCCGATCGACCCCGAGGTCCGCGACCACGACCCGGCGATGGCCCTCTACGGCGGGCCCGACGGCCTCGACGCCGTCCGGGCTCTCGCCGAGACGGCCTGGCGGTTGCTCGTGCCCGGGGGAGTCCTGGTCGTCGAGCACGCCGAGCCGCAGGGGGCCGGAGTCCGGGAGGTCCTGGCGCGCCGGGGGTTCCGCACCCCGGAGACGCACGTCGACCTGACGGGGCGCGACCGCACCACCACCGCGACGCGCTAGCCGGAGCCGAGCCGGGCCTCCAGGCCGGTGCCGCGTGGATCCGGGCGTGCCGGATGGATCCGGGCGTACCTGGTGGGATCGGGCGTACCGGGTCGTCCGGGATGACCAGGTATGCCCGTTCTTGCTTTCCAGCGCAACCGCGATGGGAAGGAACGGGCGTGGCGGGCGTGGGGCGGGCCTCCCGTCGCTCGGCCGTGCTGCGTGTGCCGCGTGGATCCGGGCGTACCTGGTGGGATCGGGCGTACCGGGTCGTTCGGGATGACCAGGTATGCCCGTTCTTGCTTTCCAGCGCGACCGCGATGGGAAGGAACGGGCGTGGCGGGCTACGCGACGGGGGAGGCCTCGCGCTGCTGTGCCGCGACGAAGGCGCGGACGTGCTCGCGCAGGTCGGTGTCGTGCTCGACCAGGACCGCGTGGATGCCGACGCTCCGCGCACCCGCGATGTTCTCGGGCATGTCGTCGGCGAAGAAGGTGCGCTCCGCGGGGACGCCGTGGTGGGCGATCGCGCGCTGGAAGACCTCGGGCTCGGGCTTCCGGGCGCCGAAGTTGCTCGAGGTGTCCAGATGCTCGCCGAAGACCTCGGGCAGGGACGGCGCCCACTCGTGGATCCAGCGGCCGGCGAGCGGACCGTTGTTGGTGAGCAGCCCGACACGCCCGTGCTCGCTCGCGATCCGGACCGCCTCGATGCGTTCCGGCAGCTCGGTCATGGCGGATCCGCGTATCCGGGCCCAGTCGGCCTCGGGGACGTCGCACTCCATCGCGCGCTCGAACGCGGCGAGGTACTCGTCGCCGTCGGCGAACCCACCGGCCTCGGCACGCATCTCGTGACCGCAGTCCCACCATCGGCGACGGAGCTCCTGGAACTCGTGTCCGGTGAACTCGGAGAGTGCGGCCATGCGCACCTGCCAGTCGTACCGGACCAGGACGTCGTCCATGTCGAAGAGGAACAGGAGCGGGGGTGCGGGCGTCTCGTTCACGATGTCCACCATTGTGTCGCACTATCATCGTCGAGTCATGGCATCCCGATACGACTGCACCGACTCCGACGGGCTCCTGACCGGGATGCGGCTCGCACGTGCCGCCCTCGGACGCGGAGAGCTCGTCGTGGTCCCCACCGACACCGTCTACGGCCTCGCCGCGGACGCCTTCAGCGCGACGGCCGTGCAGCGGCTGCTCGATGCGAAGGGCCGCACGCGGCAGTCGCCGCCGCCCGTGCTCATCCCCGGTCCGCCCACGCTCGACGCCCTCGCCAGCGAGGTCCCGCAGCCGGTGCGCGACCTGGTGGCGGAGTTCTGGCCGGGCGGGCTGACCGTCATCCTGCACGCACAGCCGTCGCTCGACTGGGACCTCGGCGAGACGCGCGGCACGGTCGCGCTGCGGATGCCGGACTCGCGGATCGCCCTCGAGCTCCTGCAGGAGGTCGGACCGCTCGCCGTCTCGTCCGCGAACTCCACGGGCGACCCGGCCGCGATGGACGTCGACGCCGCCGAGCGGATGCTCGGTGACAGTGTCGCGATCTACCTGGACGGCGGACCCGTCGAGGTGCACGACGGCTTCGAGGCCAGCACCGGCTCGACGATCGTCGACGCCACCGGGCTGTCGGACGGCGGGAAGCTCCGCATCGTCCGGCACGGGGTGATCCCCGACGAGGAGATCATCCGGGTCGTCGGAGCCGACCTCGTCACATGAAGTACTACCTGCTCGCGGGGGCCATCGCCGCGGTCGTGAGCTTCGTGATGAGCCTGATCGTCTGGAAGCTCGGGCTGAAGTACAAGTGGTACCCGCAGGTCCGCGAGCGGGACGTGCACCGCACCCCGACGCCGCGGCTCGGTGGCATCGCGATGTACATCGGCGTCATCGTCTCGCTGCTCGCGGCCTGGTTCCTGTTCCCGTCGATCGCGGGGACCGACTACTTCCGGCTCGTGTTCTCCGAACCCGGCCGCGTCCTCGCGGTGCTCGGGGGAGCGACCATCATCGTGGTCCTCGGTGTCGCGGACGACATCTGGGACCTCGACTGGATGACGAAGCTCGCCGGGCAGATCATCGCGGCGGGCATCCTCGCCTGGCAGGGCGTCGCGATCGTCTCGCTGCCCATCGGCAACACGCTGGGTGTCGGCTCGTCGTACATGAGCCTGATCTTCACCGTGCTGGCGGTGGTGCTCGTGATGAACGCGGTGAACTTCATCGACGGGCTCGACGGCCTGGTGGCCGGCGTCGCGATCATCGCCGGCGGGGTCTTCTTCCTCTACACGTTCTTCATCAACCGCGTGGTCGTGCAGACCGAGTTCTTCTTCAACCTGCCCTCGCTGCTCACCGCGGTCCTCGTCGGGGCCTGCTTCGGTTTCCTCATCCTGAACTGGCACCCCGCCAAGCTCTTCATGGGCGACGCCGGTGCGCTGCTCGTCGGGTTCCTGATGGCCACGAGCGCGGTCTCGGTCACGGGCAACATCGACCCGGCGGCGGTGCAGACACGCCAGGCGCTGCTGCCGGCGTTCATCCCGATCCTGCTGCCGTTCGCGATCCTGATCGTCCCGATCCTGGACTTCGGTCTCGCGGTCACCCGACGGCTCAGCGCGGGCAAGTCGCCGTTCTCGGCCGACCGGAAGCACCTGCACCACCGCCTGCTCGACATGGGGCACTCGCACTTCCACGCGGTGCTGATCTTCTACGCGTGGACCGCGACCGTCGCCTTCGGGTGCCTGCTGTTCCTCTTCGTGGACTGGTACTGGGTCGTCGTCTTCGTGTCCGTCGGCTTCACCGTCTGCGCCGTCGCGACCTTCGCGCCGCTCGGCCGGAAGCGCACGGAGATCGCCGCCCAGACCGCCAACCGTTCCGCCGCCGTGGTGGACGCCAGCCTCGACCCGCTCGACCGGGCCGCCAACGACCGCACGATCCCTGGAGACATCACGTGACCGTACCGAACGCGCTCGACCACGTCCGGCCGGTGTTCCGCCGCATCATCACGTGGGGAGCGGTCCTCGCCGTCGCCCTGGCGGTGGTCGGCGGGCTCATCGGGTTCCTCGTCGCGGACGGCCCCGGGCTGGTCGGGGGACTGCTCGGCGCCGTGCTGAGCGTCGTGTTCCTCGGGCTCACCGCGGTCAGTGTCCTCGTCGCGCTGCG
Organism: Curtobacterium sp. MCLR17_040; assembly: GCF_003234735.1. Taxonomy (NCBI): domain Bacteria; kingdom Bacillati; phylum Actinomycetota; class Actinomycetes; order Micrococcales; family Microbacteriaceae; genus Curtobacterium; species Curtobacterium sp. MCLR17_040. The sequence continues at coordinate 40,392 of NZ_QKTE01000023.1, forward strand.
CGTCTCGAAGGGCCAGATGATCTCCGGCGCCTTCTTCGGCATCGTGATGGGCACCTGGCTGCTCAAGTTCATCGTCTTCATCGTGCTGCTGGTCCTGCTCAAGGACCGTGACTGGGTCGACTTCCCGGTGCTGGCGATCGTGATCATCGCGGGGGTCGTCGGCTCCCTGGTGATCGACGTCGTCGCCGTCGCGAAGGCCCGCACCCCGATCGGCGTCCGGCTGCCGGGCGACGGCCTCGACGACTCCGCGGACGCTGGGAACCCGACCCCCCGCGTCTGAGAAGCCGGGAAGCCTCTCGCACCTGATAGGCTTCTCGAAGTCCGCTACCGGAGCCTTTCGCTCGGGGCGGACGAGCCTCCACAACGTCCACCATCGCGTGCCATGATGTGCGCGCGCCGACACAGGAGACAGCGCTGCTATCCCACGCTCTTCCCCTGTCCCTCTCCGCTGCGGTTGACACCGTCGCGGCGGGGAGCAGCAAGGCCGCCGAGTTCCATGGTCCGTCGATCAACGAGTTCTTCCCGGATGCGATCTTCTTCGCCGGGACGCCGTTCGAGATCGATCGGCTCGTCCTCATCCGTTTCTTCGCCGTCGCCGTGCTCCTGGTGTTCGCGTTCGTGGGTACCCGTGCACTGAAGCTGGTGCCGAACCGCGGTCAGGCGTTCATCGAGTACGCGTTCGACGTCGTCCGTCGTAACACCTTCGACAACCTCGGAGAGAAGGACGGCAAGCGCTTCCTGCCGCTCCTGGCGACGATCTTCTTCGGCGTGCTCTTCATGAACCTGACCGGTCTGGTCCCGTTCATGAACCTCGCGGGCACCAGCCGCATCGCGATGCCGATGATCCTGGCGATCGTCGCGTACCTCGCCTTCATCTACGCCGGCCTCCGCAAGCACCCGGGCACGTTCCTCAAGAACTCGCTCTTCCCGCCCGGGGTGCCGTGGCCGCTGTACATCATCGTGACGCCGATCGAGCTCGTCTCCACCTTCGTGCTCCGTCCCGTCACCCTGACGCTGCGACTCCTGATGAACATGGTCGTGGGGCACCTGCTCCTCGTGCTGTTCTTCTCGGCCACGCAGTTCTTCTTCTTCGACGCTTCGCTCGGCTTCAAGGCCTTCGGCGTCGGGACCATCGCGTTCGGCATCGCGTTCAGCTTCTTCGAGGTCCTCGTCGCGCTGCTGCAGGCCTACGTCTTCATGCTCCTCACCGCCGTCTACATCCAGCTGGCGCTGGCTGACGAGCACTGATTCCTCACTGACCCCCTACGGGACCGGCGACCGTCGGACCCGCACCTCGAAAGGAAAACACGTGGACGCAACGACCGTTCTCGCGGAGATCAACGGCAACATCGCGACGGTTGGCTACGGCCTCGCAGCGATCGGCCCGGCCATCGGTGTCGGCATCGTCGTCGGTAAGACGATCGAGTCCGTCGCTCGCCAGCCCGAGCTCCAGGGCCGCCTGACGACCCTCATGTACATCGGTATCGCCTTCACCGAGGCCCTGGCCTTCATCGGTATCGCCACGTACTTCATCTTCACCGGCACCAACTAAGGCTCCTCGATGCACAACGCACTCATCATCGCGGCGGAGGAGACGCACAACCCGCTGATCCCGCCGTTGTACGACGTCGTCTGGTCGGCGCTTGCCTTCGTCATCATCTTCCTGGTGATGTGGCGTGTCGTCACGCCGCGCATCACGAAGATGCTCGATGAGCGCACCGAGGCCATCGAGGGCGGCATCAAGAAGGCCGAGGCCGCTCAGGAGCAGGCCGCTGCTGCGCTCGACGAGTACAACAAGCAGCTCGCCGACGCACGTGCCGAGGCTTCGCGCATCCGTGAGCAGGCCCGCGCCGACGCCACGGCGATCGGCAACGAGGTCCGCGAGCAGGCGGCCGCCGATGCAGCACGCATCACGGCCAACGCCCAGGCGCAGATCGAGGCCGAGCGCCAGAGCGCCGTCCAGGCACTCCGGTCCGAAGTGGGCACCCTCGCGCTGGACCTCGCGTCCGGTGTGATCGGTGAATCCCTCAAGGACGACGCCAAGTCGACCGCAGTGGTCGACCGCTTCCTCGCCGACCTCGAGGCCTCGCAGGCCACGAAGACGGGGGAGCACTGAGCATGCGCAGCGCTACCAGAGAAGCACTCGCGTCCACCAGGGCGGTGCTGTCGGACCTCGGTCCGAGCGCCGGCCTGGCCGCGGGTGCCGAGATCCTCGCCTCCGGGCGTGCGATCGCCGGTGCGCCGCAGCTGCTCGGGCTGCTGTCCGACCCCACGGCCGACGCGGCCGGCAAGAAGGTCCTCATCGACCGTGTCTTCGCCGGACAGTCGGACGCGACGCGTGCGGTCCTGACCGCGGTGGCCGGCTCGCGCTGGTCCTCGCAGCAGGACCTGCTCGCGGGCATCGAGGACGCGGGCATCCGCGCCGTCGCCGCCACCGCGGGTCCGGACTCGTCGATCGAGTCGGAGCTGTTCGCCTTCGAGACCGCCGTCCGCTCGGACGCCGGCCTCGAGCTGGCGCTCGGCACCAAGCTCGGCAGCCCCCAGCAGAAGGGCGCGCTCGTCGAGCGGCTCCTCGGTGCCAAGGCATCGGAGCAGACGATCACGATCGTGTCGGCCCTGGTGCAGCAGCCCCGCGGCCGCCGCATCGGTGAGATCGTCCGTGATGCCTCGCGCATCGTGGCCGAGCAGGCCGGCAAGCTCGTCGCGACCGTCGTCACGGCGACGCCACTGACCCCCGCCCAGTCGGCCCGCGTCACGCGCGGTCTGTCCGAGCGGTACGGCAAGGACATCAGCATCAACCAGGTCGTCGACCCCGCGGTCGTCGGCGGGGTCCGGGTGCAGATCGGCGGCGACGTCATCGACGGCACCGTGTCCACGCGACTCTCGGAGCTCCGGCTCCAGCTCGCCGGCTAGGCGTACGGTCGAAGCCGCTCCTCCCCAAGTCCACAACGGGAACTGCCGAGTCCGGCAGCGTCACCCTCTCGGAGCCGAAGGGCCCCGGAAAACCACAAGGAAAATCCCATGGCAGACATCACCATCAGCCCCGATGAGATCCGTGATGCCCTGAAGGACTTCGTCTCGAACTACGAGCCGACGAAGGCCTCCACGGCCGAGGTCGGGCACGTCACCGACGCCGGTGACGGCATCGCCCACGTCGAGGGTCTCCCCGGCGTCATGGCGAACGAGCTCATCCGCTTCGCGGACGGCACGCTCGGCCTGGCGCAGAACCTCGACGAAGACGAGATCGGCGCCATCGTGCTCGGCGAGTTCGGCGGCATCGAGGAGGGCATGGAGGTCACCCGCACGGGTGAGGTCCTCTCCGCCCCCGTCGGCGACGCCTTCCTCGGTCGCGTCGTCGACCCGCTCGGCGCCCCGATCGACGGTCTCGGCGAGATCGCCGCAGAGGGCCGTCGTGCCCTCGAGCTCCAGGCTCCCGGCGTCATGGCCCGCAAGTCGGTCCACCAGCCGCTGCAGACCGGCATCAAGGCCATCGACGCGATGATCCCCGTCGGCCGTGGTCAGCGTCAGCTGATCATCGGCGACCGCCAGACCGGCAAGACGGCCATCGCGATCGACACGATCATCAACCAGAAGGCCAACTGGGAGTCCGGCGACGAGGAGAAGCAGGTTCGCTGCATCTACGTCGCCATCGGTCAGAAGGGCTCCACGATCGCCTCCGTCAAGGGTGCGCTCGAGGACGCCGGTGCGATGGAGTACACCACCATCGTCGCCGCTCCGGCCTCCGACCCGGCCGGCTTCAAGTACCTCGCCCCGTACACCGGTTCGGCCATCGGCCAGCACTGGATGTACCAGGGCAAGCACGTCCTCATCATCTTCGATGACCTGTCGAAGCAAGCCGAGGCCTACCGTGCGGTGTCGCTCCTCCTGCGTCGTCCGCCGGGCCGCGAGGCCTACCCGGGTGACGTCTTCTACCTGCACTCCCGTCTGCTGGAGCGTTGCGCGAAGCTGTCCGACGAGCTCGGCGCCGGTTCGATGACGGGTCTCCCGATCATCGAGACCAAGGCGAACGACGTCTCGGCGTACATCCCGACCAACGTCATCTCCATCACCGACGGCCAGATCTTCCTGCAGTCGGACCTCTTCAACGCGAACCAGCGTCCGGCCGTCGACGTGGGCATCTCGGTGTCCCGCGTCGGTGGTGACGCCCAGGTGAAGTCGATCAAGAAGGTCTCCGGCACGCTGAAGCTCGAGCTGGCGCAGTACCGCTCGCTCGAGGCGTTCGCGATGTTCGCGTCCGACCTCGACCAGGCGTCGCGTCGTCAGCTGGAGCGCGGTGCGCGTCTGACCGAGCTCCTCAAGCAGCCGCAGTACTCGCCGTACCCGGTCGAGGAGCAGGTCGTCTCGATCTGGGCCGGCACGAACGGCAAGCTCGACACCGTCCCGGTGCCGGACGTGCTCCGCTTCGAGTCCGAACTGCTCGACCACCTGCGTCGCAACTCCGACGTCCTCACGACGCTGCGCGAGACGAACCAGCTCAGCGACGAGACCGTCGCCGAGATGGACAAGCAGATCGACGAGTTCACGAAGAGCTTCCAGACGAGCGACGGCAAGACCCTCGGCTCCGAGCAGTTCGACGCGGCTGACGCCGAGGACGTCGACCAGGAGCAGATCGTCAAGGGTCGTCGCTAGATGGCAGCGCAGGTCCGGGTCTACCGCCAGCGGATCAAGTCGGCGAAGACCACGAAGAAGGTCACCCGCGCCATGGAGCTGATCTCGGCGTCGCGGATCCAGAAGGCGCAGGCCCGTATGGCTGCGTCCGGTCCGTACTCGCGGGCCGTCACGCGTGCGGTGTCGGCCGTGGCGACGTTCTCGAACGTCGACCACGTGCTGACCACCGAGCCGGAGTCGTCGACCCGTGCAGCCGTCGTGCTCTTCACCTCGGACCGCGGCCTGAACGGCGCGTTCAGCACGAACGTCCTCAAGCAGGGCGAGGAGCTCGCCTCCCTGCTCCGCAGCGAGGGCAAGGACGTCGTATACTACCTGGTCGGCCGCAAGTCCGTCGGGTACTTCGCGTTCCGTGAGCGTCCGTCCGAGCAGCAGTGGGTCGGCAACACCGACCAGCCGGAGTTCTCGACGGCCAAGGAGATCGGCGACGCCGTCGTGGCGAAGTTCCTCCAAGACACCGCTGAGGGCGGCGTGGACGAGATCCACATCGTGTTCAACCGGTTCATCAGCCTGGCGACCCAGGAGCCGCAGGTCGTTCGCCTGCTGCCCCTCGAGGTCGTCGAGGGCATCGACGAGCCCGAGGGCAACGAGCCCCTGCCGCTCTACGAGTTCGAGCCGGACGCCGATGCGGTGCTCGACTCGCTGCTCCCGGTCTACATCGAGAGCCGCATCTTCAACGCCATGCTGCAGTCGGCTGCTTCCGAGCACGCCGCGCGTCAGAAGGCGATGAAGGCGGCCAGCGACAACGCCGACTCGCTGATCCGTGACTTCACCCGACTCGCGAACAACGCGCGTCAGGCGGAGATCACCCAGCAGATCTCCGAGATCGTCGGCGGCGCCGACGCCCTCTCGTCGAAGAAGAAGTAGTCCGCGTCGTTCGCGGACATATACCCACCCTCAGGAAGGCACCAGCCATGACCGACACCGCAACCACCGCGGTCGAGACGTCGTCGGCGCCCGGTGTCGGCCGGATCGCCCGTGTCACGGGCCCCGTCGTCGACATCGAGTTCCCCCACGACGCAATCCCGGAGATGTACAACCTCCTGTTCACGACCATCACCATCGGTGACTCGTCGCAGGAGATCGGCCTCGAGGTCGCGCAGCACCTCGGCGACGACCTCGTCCGTGCCATCTCCCTGAAGCCGACAGACGGCCTGGTCCGTGGCCAGGAGGTCCGTGACTCGGGCGCTCCGATCTCGGTCCCCGTCGGCGACGTCACCAAGGGCAAGGTCTTCGACGTCCTCGGGAACGTGCTCAACACGGACGAGAAGCTCGAGATCACCGAGCGCTGGCCGATCCACCGCAAGGCCCCGGCCTTCGACCAGCTCGAGTCCAAGACCTCGATGTTCGAGACCGGCATCAAGTCCATCGACCTCCTCACCCCGTACGTGCAGGGTGGCAAGATCGGCCTCTTCGGTGGTGCGGGCGTCGGCAAGACCGTCCTCATCCAGGAGATGATCCAGCGCGTCGCGCAGGACCACGGCGGTGTCTCGGTGTTCGCCGGTGTCGGGGAGCGCACCCGTGAGGGCAACGACCTCATCGGTGAGATGGAAGAGGCGGGTGTCTTCGACAAGACGGCCCTCGTGTTCGGCCAGATGGACGAGCCGCCGGGAACGCGTCTCCGCGTGGCCCTGTCGGCGCTGACGATGGCGGAGTACTTCCGCGATGTCCAGAAGCAGGACGTGCTCCTCTTCATCGACAACATCTTCCGCTTCACGCAGGCCGGCTCCGAGGTCTCGACGCTGCTCGGCCGCATGCCGTCCGCCGTGGGTTACCAGCCCAACCTCGCCGACGAGATGGGTGTGCTCCAGGAGCGCATCACCTCGACGCGTGGTCACTCGATCACCTCGCTGCAGGCGATCTACGTGCCGGCTGACGACTACACCGACCCGGCTCCGGCCACCACGTTCGCGCACCTCGACGCGACGACCGAGCTCTCCCGTGAGATCGCATCGCAGGGTCTGTACCCCGCGATCGACCCGCTGGCGTCGACGTCGCGCATCATGGACCCGCGTTACCTGGGTGCCGACCACTACGAGACGGCCACGCGCGTCAAGCAGATCCTCCAGAAGAACAAGGAACTGCAGGAGATCATCGCCATCCTCGGTGTCGACGAGCTCTCCGAAGAGGACAAGATCACGGTCGAGCGCGCTCGTCGTATCCAGCAGTTCCTCTCGCAGAACACCTACATGGCGAAGAAGTTCACGGGTGTCGAGGGCTCCACGGTGCCGCTCAAGGACACCATCGAGTCCTTCCGCGCCATCGCCGACGGCGAGTTCGACCACGTTGCGACCCAGGCGTTCTTCAACGTCGGTGGCATCAACGACGTGGAAGAGAAGTGGGCTCAGATCCAGAAGGAGAACCGCTGACATGGCGGGTCTCAGCGTGAGCGTCGTCTCGGCGGACCGTGAGGTCTGGTCGGGCGACACCACCATGGTCGTCGCACGGACGACAGAGGGCCAGATCGGCATCCTCGCCGGACACGAGCCGATGCTCGCGATCCTGGCGCAGGGTCAGGTCCGCATCACGCGGGCCGATGGGTCGACCGTCGCGGTCGACGCCGAGGACGGCTTCCTGTCGGTCGAGCACGACACGGTGACGATCGTCGCGCGGCAGGCCGCGCTGGCGTCCTGACCGGACTGACCGTCCTGCTCCCGCCTTCGGAGACGAAGCGGGAGGGCGGGGACACGAGGCGCACGCTCGATCTGCGTGCACTCTCGTTCCCGGAACTGGCCGATGAGCGGGCCGCGGTGATCACCGCGGCCCGCTTCGTCAGTTCCGAGGAGTCCTCGGCCAGGACGGCGCTCAAGCTCGGTCCGAAGTCGATCGCCGAGCGGCTCAGGAACCTCGAGCTCGACACCTCGGGCACCATGCCCGCGATCGAGCGGTACACCGGGGTCCTCTACGACCCGTTGGGCGCGCAGGACGCGGATGCTGCGACCCGCGCGTGGTGGGCGGAACACGTGGTCGTGCAGTCCGCGATGTTCGGCCCCATCGGTGCCGGTGACCCGATCCCGGCGTACCGGCTCTCACACGACTCGCGGCTCGGCTCGATCCGGTTGGCCGCGCACTGGCCCGCGGTGTCGACCCGTTCCCTGCTGACCCGTGCGGACGGCCTGGTGCTCGACCTGCGGTCCGAGGGGTACCGGCAGCTCGGTCCCGTGCCCGGAGCGGTGGCACCACGGGTGGTGAGTGTCGACGGCTCCGGTCGTCGTCGTGCGCTGAACCACTGGAACAAGACCGCGAAGGGTCGCCTGGTGGCGCTGCTCGCCCGCACCGGCGCGAGCATCGGCAGCATGGACGACCTGGTCGGTTGGGCGGCCGCGAACGGCGTGCTCGTCGAGCGCAACGAGGGCGGCTGGGACCTGGTCGCCGAGAGCCTGGAGCCCGTCGCCGCCTGAGCGGGTGCCGGGTCGGCTCGTCCTCCACAGGCGTGAGCGGGGTCGCTCCGGTCCACAGATGGTCGGGGCGACCCTGCCTGGAGGCTCCCAGCACGTTTCGATGGCGTGCATGATCCCTCTCACGGCACAGTCCGGCCCCGGCTCCGCAGTCCGTTTCCCTCGCGAGATCGCCGCGGCGGTCACCCTCCCCGCTGCGGCGGCCGCGCTGGTCGCGCCCGGTCGCGCCGACCTGTCGACGGCCGCTGCGACGGCCGTGGTGACCGCGTGCGGCGCACTCGCGCCCCGGATGGCCCTGGTGCCGTTCATCGCGGCGCAGGGCACGCCGGACCCCCGGTCGATCCGGGTGTTCGACCCCTTCGCGGACCCGACACCGCCGGCGCTCCACGGTTTCGGCCCGGCTCCCGATCGGGCCCGCGTGCGGCTCGCCGGTGACCGGTGTGCCGATGCGTGGCGCGTGTGGCGGGCGCAGGACGGCCCGTTCGACGGATCGTCGGGCGCTGCCGGCGCCCTGTCGCTCGGCGCCTGGTGTGCGTGGGCGCTCGGGTCGTGGGCCCGAGCGGAGACGCGTGCCCGGTACGCCCTCGAGACCCGCGCGGACGACCCGCTCGCGGGGCTCGTGCTGCGCTCGGTCGTCGCGGGCAGCGGGCCGTCGTGGGAGCGTCGATGACGTGGGGTCGACCGGATCGTCTACGGTGGGGGAGACCACACTGGGAGGGCTCCGGTTGTACGACGACGACATCGAGGACACCGTCATCCGGCGACCCCGACGATCGCTGGGCGACCGGACGGCGGACGCCGTCGACGACACCGTCATCCGGCGCGCAGGTCCCGTCGTCCCGGGAGCCGGCCCCGACTCCGACCCCGGTTCCGACGACGGGGTCCTCGGTGACACGGTCATCCGGCCCGCGCCCGGGGCAAGCGACCAGCCACCCGCAGCGGTGGACGACGTCGATCCGGAGGACACCGTCGTCCGGGTGCCGGCGCGACCCGGCGCCGGAGCGAGCCCGTTCGTGGGTGCCGCCCCGGGCCTCCCGGCCGTCCCGGCGGTGCCCGCCGCGCCCACTGCACGCGTGCCCTCGATCCGCATCGGCGACCGCACCTTCCGGCTCGACCACCCGGTGGTCATCGGCCGACGGCCGTCGCTGCCGCGGGTCACCCGTGGCCCGCAGCCCGAACTCGTGACCGTGCGGTCGGCGTACGGGCAGGTGTCGTCGTCGCACGTCCGGATGCACGCCGAGGGCGAAGCCGTCGTCGTGCAGGACCTCCGGTCCACCAACGGGACCGTCGTCCGCCCGGCCGGGGCACCCGCCTACCGCATGGCGTCGGGTGCGTCGATCGTCGCGCTGACGGGTACGGTAGTCGAGATCGGTGACGGCAACGCCATCGAGGTCCTCTCGCCGTACCTCCGGGTCGCACCGACGGCAGAGGGGCTGCCTCCGGTTCCCCCGTGGCCCTCCGATCAGACAGCACACGGCACGCCCCGACCCACCAGAGAGCGATCCTGACACGTGACCGAACTCGGCCGAGCAGCCACTGCGCACGCCATCGACGTCCCCGGTGCCGACGGCGCCACCCTGACACTCTCGTGGGGAGCCGCGACCGACGTCGGTCGGCGGCGTGACCACAACGAGGACAGCTACATCGTGGGCGCGCCGTTCTTCGTCGTCGCCGACGGCATGGGCGGACACCTCGCGGGCGACCGTGCCAGTGACGCGGTCGTGCGTCGGCTCGAGCAGGTGACGGCCGAACCGTTCACCACGCGTCAGGGCATCCAGCGTGCGCTGCTCCTCGCGACCGCCGACATCGAGCGTGCAGCCGGCGGCAACGCCATCGGCGCGGGCACCACCGTCACCGGGATCGCGCTCGTGGCCTCGCTCGGGCAGCCCGCGGCGCTCGTGTTCAACGTCGGTGACTCCCGCACCTACCGCATCGAGGACGGCGTGCTCCGCCGCGTCACCGTCGACCACTCGGTGGTGCAGGAGATGGTGGACGCCGGCCTGCTGCGTGCCGAGGACGCCGAGCAGCACCCGGACAGCAACGTCATCACGCGTGCGGTCGGCTTCGGCGAACCGCCGGCACCGGACTGGTGGACCCTGCCCCTGCGGGCCGGTGACCGCTACATCGTCTGCTCCGACGGGCTGACCAAGGAGCTCGGCGACGCCGGCATCGCGCGCATCGCGGCACGCGAGCCCGGCGCGCAGGACCTGGCGGAGCGCCTCGTCGGCGACGCCGTCGTGGCCGGCGGTCGTGACAACGTCACCGTGGTGGTGCTGCAGGTCGATGCCGCACCGGACGACGGCGACCTCGAGGACACGCTGCCGCGCCACTAGCTGGCCCCCGAACTGGGGGAACGCGTCGAGCTGTGGGGGATCGGCGTGCGGAATGTCGGTCACCCACGCTTCGTACAATGACATGGCCACGTCGAGAGAGCTGGCCGCTCGGCCGGGGGAGGAGAGGACCATGGCGAGACGCCTGCCGTCCAACCCGCCCGTGATCGGCGGTTTCAGTCCCGTGCACGTCCTCGGGTCCGGTGGCTTCGCCGACGTCTTCCTCTACGAGCAGGACATGCCCCGACGACAGGTCGCGGTGAAGGTGCTGCTGGACGAGGTCGTCGACGACCGCGTCCGGCAGATGTTCCAGGCCGAGGCCAACCTGATGGCCCGGCTCAGCACGCACCCGTCGATCCTCACCGTCCTGCAGGCCAGCGTCGCCGCTGACGGCCGTCCCTACCTGGTGATGGAGCTCTGCTCCTCGTCCCTCAGTGAGCGCTACCGCCGCGAACCGATCCCCGTGTCCGAGGTGCTGTCGATCGGCATCCGCATCGGGTCGGCGCTCGAGACCGCACACCGTGAGGGCGTGCTGCACCGCGACATCAAGCCGTCGAACATCCTGCTGACGGCCTACGGCAACCCCGTGCTCTCCGACTTCGGTATCGCCGCGACGATCGGGGGTACCGACCCCGACGAGCCGATCGGCATGTCGATCCCGTGGTCCGCGCCCGAGGTCCTGATCGACGAGTCGCGCGGAACGATCCAGTCCGAGGTGTACTCCCTCGCGGCGACCGTGTACTCGCTCCTCGCCGGGCGCAGCCCGTTCGAGATCCGCGGCGGCAAGAACGGTGCGAACGACCTGATGCACCGGATCGACAAGGGCGGCGTGAAGCCCACCGGTCGCACCGACGTGCCGCCCTCGCTGGAGCGCCTGCTCGCCTCGGCGCTGTCCCGCAAGCCGCAGGGCCGCCCCGCCACGGTGATCGAACTCGTCCGGGGGTTCCAGCAGGTCGAGGCCGAACTCGGCATCCCGCAGACGTCCGCCGACGTCGCGGTCGAGGCCTGGGCGATCTCGACGCCGACCCCGCACGGAGAGCGCACCGTGATCCGTGAGCTGCAGCCACCCACCCGGGTCGGCGGACGTCGTCGGACCCGCCGTGCGGTGCAGGGCGGGGTCGTGGCCGGCGGTTCGCACAGCGTCGGCACCGTGCACCGCACCGGGTCCGTGACGCGTGCCCGGCGCCGGACCCGTTCGACCCTGGTCTGGGCGACGTCCCTGGCCGTCGTCGTGGTCGCCGCACTGGCGATCGCCACGGTCGTGGTCGTCGGTCGGCTCGGCGCCGGGGCGATCCCGGTCGTGGCCGAGGTCCGTGCCGAGCCGTCGCCGCAGTCCGTGTCCTTCAGCTGGACCGACCCGGGGCTGCGCAGCGGCGACACGTACGTCATCTCGTCCAACGGGTCGTCGAGCCAGCAGACCGGCACGACGTTCGTCGTCTCCGGTGAACGCGGCGACGAGGAGTGCATCGCCGTCGCCGTGAACCGCGACGGCAAGACGGGTGCCGCGAGCGCGCAGAAGTGCGCGACGATCGGGAGCGCCGGGTGATCCGCGCCCTCCTCGCGAAGCACCGCTCCGCCGCCGTGACGACCGGTGCCTCGGTGCTCGTCGCCGCCGTCGTCGCGACCACCGCCATCGTCTCCACCGGGTACCACACGCAACGCGTCGACCTCGGCGACGGCACGGTCTGGGTGCCCTCGGCCGAGTACGGCGCGGTCGGCCGGGCGAACACCGGCATCCTGCAGCTCAACACCGCCGTCGAGACGGCCAGCGACGACCTGTCCGTGCTGCAGCGCGGCTCCACCGTCTACAGCGTGGACGAGACGAAGGGCACGGTCGCCCGGGTCGACGTCGCCGACGCCACCGTGGGTGATGCGATCACGCTGCCGGCGGGGACGCCGCAGGTCTTCTTCGCGGGCGACACCGCGGTCATCGGCAACGCCGACACGGGCGAGCTCTGGGCGACCCCCGCGAACGATCTCGCCGAGTTCGACGCGTCGGCCAAGGCAGACCTGACCCTGGGCGCCGACACCGTCTTCGACGCCTCCGACGGCCACGTCGCGGTCTACTCCGCGAAGACCGGGACGGCGTCGCTGATCGACGTCGGCACGACACTCACCGTCGCCGAACGGTGGAAGGTCGACATGGACCGCGGCGACGACTTCCAGGTCGCCACGTTCGACGGTCACCTCGCCGTGCTCGACCGGACGAGCGGTGCCCTGTCGGTCGACGGCCGCACCGTCGAACTCGGCGACCGGGTGGGGTCGTCGCCGGCCCTCCAGCGGTCCTCCGACAGCACGGCCCAGGTGACGGTCGCGGGCACGGCGGGCCTGGTCCGCGTCAGCGCCTCCGGCACCGTGGACGCCACCGCGCTCCAGGTGGCCGGACGAGCCGCGCGGCCCTACGTCGACGGCTCCTGCACGTACGCGGCGTGGGCGGGCGGGCAGGCGATCGACACGTGTGACGGCAACGCGCTGCAGCGGCTGGCGAGCACCGGCGGCACGAGCGAACTGCAGATCCTGCACAACGGCGACACCGTCGTCGCCAACGACCCGACGAGCGGCCGTTCCTGGGCGATCGACCGGAGCGGGCAGCTCATCGACAACTGGGCCGACCTGATCAAGCAGGACGACGAGCAGCAGCAGGAGCAGGTCTCCGACGACGACCCCGAGGTCGACAAGGACCAGAAGCCACCGGTGGCGGTGGACGACGAACTGGGCGCTCGTCCGGGACGCACCACGAGCCTCCCGGTCCTGCTGAACGACTACGACCCGAACGGTGACCCGATCATCGTGAGCGAGGTCGGCACCATCTCGAAGTCCGCCGGCCGCGTCGCGATCGTCGGCGACGGTCAACGCCTGCAGGTCACGCTGTCGTCGCGCGCCACCGGGACCGTGACGTTCCCGTACACGATCACCGACGGCAACGGCGGATCGGACACCGCGACCGTCCGGATCAGCGTGCGCCCCGACAGTCAGAACGAGGCGCCGCGGCAGGTCCGTGACACCTCGGCCGACGTCGTCCAGAACGGGCACGTCGTCTCGAACGTCCTCGGCGACTGGGTCGACCCGGACGGCGACCCGGTGTACCTGGAGTCGGCGACCGCGTCGAACGGTGACCGGGTGTCCACCACACCGGACGGCCTGCTCGACTTCCGGAACGACAGCGGCCGGACCGGTGAGCGCTCCGTGCAGCTGGTCGTGAGCGACGGTCGCGCCGACGGTCGGGGTGCCGTGACGGTCCGGGTCGCCAAGCAGGGCACCGTCCCGCTGCGCGCCGATCCGTTCCCGGTGTCCGGGTACGCCGGCAAGGCTTTCACGGTCGAGCCGCTCGACCACGTGCGCGGTGGCAACGGCACCGTGACGCTGACGAGCGTGTCGTCGGCGTCCGGGCTCACCGTCACCCCGAGCTACGACGCCGGGACCTTCCGGGTGCAGGGGGAGCGGGCGGGCGACCACCAGCTCGAGTACACGGTGACCGACGGCGTGAAGACCTCGAGCGGCATCGTCCGGGTGACCGTCCTCGCGCCACCGGACGCCTCGACGGCGCCGATCACCACGCCGAAGACGGTGTTCGTGAACACCCTGTCCACCAAGGACACGGACGTCACCGCGACCGACATCGACCCGGCGGGCGGGGTGCTGCTCGTGACGGCGCTCGACGGACCCCCACGGGGCAGCGGTGTGCAGGCGAGCATCCTCGACCAGCACACGGTCCGTGTCACGCTCACGGCACCCCTCGACGGGCCGGTCTCGTTCGGGTACACGGAGACGAACGGCCTGGCGTCGTCACCCGGCACGATCACGGTCGTCGAGATCCCGAAGCCCGACCGCATCCAGCCCCCGGTCGCCCAGCCGGACAGCGCCACCGTCCGTGTCGGCGACGTCGCGAACATCGACGTGCTCGACAACGACACCCAGCCCGAGGGCGAGCCGTTGACGCTGCAGCCCGAACTGGTGCAGAACGTCCCCGGTGACGGCGGCCTGCTGTTCGTCTCCGGCGACCACCTGCGGTACCTCGCCCCGAAGACGCCGGGCAACTACACCGCCGTCTACCGGGTCGCCGGCCCGGACGGCCAGTACGCCGACGCCGCGGTGTCGATCTCGGTGCGCGAACGCGACGCCGCCACGAACAACCCGCCCGTCCCGCAGACCGTCACCGCGCGCGTCGTCGCCGGGTCGTCGGTGCGTGTCAGCGTGCCGTTGAACGGGATCGACCCGGACGGCGACTCCGTCCAGCTGGTCGGCGTGGGCTCCAACCCCGACAAGGGGTCGGTCTCGGACGTCGCCTCGGACGCCCTGACCTACGAGGCGGGCGACTACTCGGCCGGCACCGACGAGTTCACCTACACCGTCGTCGACGCCCTCGGGGCCCGCGCCACCGGCACCGTACGGGTCGGCATCGCACCCCGCGCCGAGCAGGCCTCGAACCCCGTGGCCGAGGCCGACCACGTCACGATCCGCCCTGGTGGGTCGGTGACGGTGCGCGTCCTGCAGAACGACTCCGACCCGGAAGGCGGGCAGCTGACCGTCGCGCAGGCCGAGCCGACGGCCGAGGACGTCACCGCCAAGGTCCTCCGGAAGCAGCAGATCCGCGTCACGCCTCCGGAGTCGGCGAAGAGCGGTGACTTCGCGGTGCTCTACACCGTCGCGAACAGCAGCGGGGGATCGAGCACGGCCTTCCTCACGGTGACCGTCGACCCCGACGCCCAGCCGCTCCGGCCCGAGGTCGACGACACGACCCTCGACCTGCAGGACATCCTGCACCGGCAGAGCGTGACCGTCGACGTGCTCGACAACGTCTTCTTCGCCGAGGGCACCGCGGCCGACCTCCGAGTCGGGGTCGTCCCCGGCTACGGCGACACGGCGACGCCCACCGACGACGGCCGCATCACCGTCCGGTTGACCGACGACTCGCAGGTGATCCCGTTCTCGGTCGCCCGGGCCGACCACCCGGACATCGTCTCCTACGGCTTCATCAACGTGCCGGGCTTCGACGACGCCCTGCCCCAGATCAACCGCAGCGCCGGTGCGGTCACGGTGAAGAGCGAGGCCACCGTCCGCATCCCGCTGCAGGACTTCGTCGTGACGGCGAACGGCGAGACCGCGAAGATCACCGACCGCGGCACGGTCAAGGCCACCCACGCCAACGGGCAGAGCCTGGTGGTGGACTCCTCGACGCTGCAGTTCACGTCGGCGAAGCTCTACTACGGCAAGGCGTCGATCTCGTTCGAGGTCACCGACGGCTCGTCGGCGAACGGCGGAAAGGGCCGCGTCGCCACGCTCGTGCTCCCGATCACGGTCACGCCCCGGTCGAACCAGCCGCCGGCGTTCACGGGCTCCTCGGTCGAGATGCAGCCGGGCGAGACGCGCAAGATCGACCTGACGAAGCTGACCGACTACCCGTACCCCCGGGACCTGCCCGAGCTCCGGTACTCGATCGTCGGCCGGCCCGCCGCGGGGACGACCGCCTCGATCGCGAAGCAGCAGCTCACGATCTCGGTCGCCGACACCGCGAAGAAGAACACCACCGCGTCGATCGGGATCGGTGTCGCGGACGACGCCAACACCGGTCGCGCCGGCACCGTCACCGTCGGCGTCGTCGCCTCCACCCGTCCCGCGGTTCAGCCCGGTCCCGACCGGTCGGTGACGAAGCGCGGGGCGACCACCACCATCGACGTGCTCACGAACGACCAGCCGACCAACCCGTTCCCGGGTGAGCGGTTGCGCGTCGTGAACATCCGCGGGCTGTCCGGCGGGCTGCCGAGCGGCGTCACCGTCACACCGAGCGGTGACCGCACGCGCCTGCAGGTCTCGGTCGCCGACACCGCGAAGCCCGGCGACGCCCACCTGCAGTACCAGGTGGCGGATGCGACGAACGACCCCGACCGGTACGTCTGGGGCGACGTCACGATCTCGGTGCAGGACGTCCCGGACGCTCCGGGTGCACCCACCCGCACCGGCTCCTACGACGGCGGTCAGGTCACGCTCACGTGGTCGACCCCGCAGGGCAACAACTCGCCCATCACGGGCTACCGGGTCGTCGGGACCAACGGCGTCTCGAAGAACTGCGGGACCGCGACGGTGTGCACACTGACCGGACTCGACCCGAAGGCGTCGTACCGGTTCCAGGTCGTGGCGACCAACGCGATCGGTGACTCGAAGCCCTCGTCCCGCTCGGGTCCGATGAGTGCGGACTTCGTGCCGGCACCGCCGAAGGGCATCACGGTCACGCCCAGCAAGGCGACGCCGAACCAGCTCGACGTCAAGTGGGGCAAGGTGTCCGCGCCGAACAACGGCAGCGCGGTCGACGACTACATCGTCACGATCGAGGGCCCGGGCCTGTCGACCACGCGGCACACCGGTACCGCCACGAACACCTCGTTCACCGGCGCCCAGAGCGCTGCCCAGTACAAGGTCACCGTGTCCGCTCGCAACGACGCCGACCGCAACGGCACCGTCGTGCAGTGGAACTCCGCGTCCGCCACCGGCAGTGCCGTCGGGACACCGGGCAAGCCGACGAACCTCCAGGCGGTCGCCGGGGACCAGGCGGACTCGTCCGGCCGGTCGACGGTGACGGTGAGCTGGAGCGCCGGGGACGCCGCCGGCGGGTCCGGCCTGCGGTACGCCGTGTTCCGATCCGGCAACGTGGACTGTGCTGCTCCGCCCTCGAACTCGCTCGGTAGTTCGAGTCCGACGCGCGACTCTGGCGTCGGCGGTGGCTCGACCCGGTACGCGGTGACCGTGACCAACGGCTACTTCTGCAACGTGGACTACGTCGACGCCGTGACCTACGAGCGGCCGTCCGGCACCGGCAGGCCCTCGGTCGACGTCGTCCCGGCCGGCACGAACCTCTGGAACGTGAGCGTCACCGCCTCGTCGCGGCCAGCACACCACTACCAGCTCGAGGCCGGCGGGCAGCCGATCACGCTGCAGCCGGGCCAGACCTGGACGGGTGTGCCCGGGTCCGGCGCCCGGAACGTCTCGGCACCGTTGACCGTCCGCGCCTGCGGTGGCCCGGGGAGCAGCTTCTGCTCGTCCGATGCGGACTCGTGGACGGGGAACGCCACGGCGCTCGACGCGAACCTCTCGGTGGCGACTGCTCAACAGGGCCAGCCGATCGCCGTGACGGGGCCGAGCGGCAGCGGGATCACGGTGCGGTACACGGCGTACTGGTACGCCAGCGACGACGGCAACGGCTTCCCCACGACGTCGAGCTGGGACGCTGGGGGGACTCCTCCGGAGCCACCCTTCTTCGCCAAGTCCGTCAAGGTGCGCGCGTACGTCACCGCGACCGACGGATCGGGTTCGACCCAGGCGGGTGAAGCAACCGACGCCTTCCCGGTCGCAGCGGCACCCGAACCCGAGCAGCCCGCTCCCGAGCAGCCCGCCCCGGAACCCGCCCCCGGCGGCTGACGCC